>CAJAKT010000560.1 GCA_903940375.1 uncultured bacterium
AGCCGCCGCTGCTATTTCGGATGAGCCGGTCAGCGTCGTTGCCCCGCAGGCCGCGACGATCGCCGAGACCTCCAGGCCCGTTCTTCTCGGTGGCGGTCGCTAGAAACCCTTCGTACACAACTAAGTCGGCCTCCCCGTTTCCACCCGGGGAGGCCGACTCAGTTGTGCGAGGAGGGAATGAAGTCTGGGTTACGCGGCAGCCTTGCAGGGCTTGTTCATCGAGCGGACGCCGTTGACGTCGCCGGCACCAAGGTCGGTGTGGTCCGAGACGACCGGGTACATGATGTTCGAGGTCTCGCTGGCGTGGGCCAGACCGAGCACGTGGCCAAGCTCGTGCATGTACAGGCTCTTGTCCTCGCGGGTGCTGGCCTGCTTGACGTGGTCGGTGCGGAAGACCGCTGCGCCGGTGATGATCTCCTTGGTGGAGGGCCACACCTGCGAGGGGGAGCCGAGGCCGACCGTGCCGCCACCGAGGCGGGCGGAGTCGCTGTCGGCGACGAAGGCGAGGTAGACGTGGCGGCTCTGAAGTGCCGAGCCGTTGGCCGGCTTCAGGGAGAAGGCCGCGTCGTCGTAGGCGAGGTTCTCGGTGCCGGCGTACTGGAAGGCCAGGCCCGAGCCTTGCGTCCACTGGTCGAACGCCCAGGTCAGGTTCGCGATCTGCGTGGCTGCCTCGTCGGCGCTGAGTCCGTCGGTGTCGACGGACCAGGTGATGGCGACGGCGCAGGTGGCCCAGCCGCTGTTGGTCAGCGCAGGCTGCTGGGTGGCGAAGATCGAGGAGTAGTCAGCGGCTGCGACAGCGGCAGCGGCCCGGGTGCGGGCGGCGGAGGCCTTGGTGGTGGCCTTGGCGGGGGTCTTGGTGACGGTCTTGGCTGCCTTCGACTTGCCGGCCATCGGGGCGCTCTGGGCTGCGGAGCTGGAGGCGGCGGCGGGGAGTGGGCTGGCGAGGAGGGCGAGGGCGGCGATGGCTGATACGGCGATGGCGATCCGGCGCTTGGTGCTGGCTGCTGCGGTCATCTGGCTCACTCCTTCCCTCACAAGGAAAGTGTGCCTAATCGAACATGATCGGTCAATATGACCGATCAACAGGAAATGACCGAAATGGGGATTGACTTCGGGGCTGGACCAGCAATTGCCCCATGGAAAGAGAGAAATCAGGTAGTCGAAAGTCCCGAAAGGCTGCCACAAGAATGACCGGTCAATATGAATGAATATCGGTAAACGGCACGGTAAAGCACGCAAAAGGGTGAAATCAGCCGGTCAGGACGCCCAAATGGTCAGGCGCGATGCTGCCGGGATCGGGCCGGACGCATGTGCGGGCCGGACCTTCGCCGCATCGGTCGGATACGCCGCGCCTCGGTTGATCGGTTGCCACGCGTCACTGCTCGAACTGGACAACAATGGGGTCTGCACCGCCGCTCGTGCAGGTCCCTCAACGGCGTGAAGGAGCGCATCATGAAGAGCAACACTTCCGGCCCGAACCGCCTCAGCCGCACGGCCGCCAAGGAAGTCCCGCATCGTGCCGATGAGCGGCTCTTCGCCGCCAAAGCGGATGTCAAGAAGGCCTGTGAAGACCTGCTGCACGAGCTGCGCCACTCGTCAGCGCACGCACCGATGGTCGCCGATCTCACCACTGCCGTGAATCGCGTGCAGCAGCAGCTCAAGGAGATCACCCCGGACGAGCCGAAGGCCAGTTCCTCGGTCCGTGACATGGCCAAGGAGGTCCAGCACCTGCAGGTCGCCGAGACCTGGGTCTCGGCCACGGAGCGCGTCCTGACCCGCCTCGGCACCTCCGCGACCCACGACATGAAGGACGGGCTCCTCGAGGCCCAGGACACGGTCATGTGGTGCGTCCGCGCCCAGCACTGGGACGGCGAGCTCACCGCCGCCACGAAGCAGTTGGAGAAGCTGGTGAAGGAGGCCGAGGCGCAGGCTGCGCGTGTCAGCTGACGCCTCCCGCTCGCGCCTGCTTGTTGCCGTCGTCGCGCCACTGACGCTGTTTGTCGCGTTCGCGGTGGCTCAGTCCACCGGCGTGCGCGCTCTCGGTGCGGTGATCCTGCTCGTCGGTGGACTGTGGTGCGCGGTCACGATGTGGCGCGCTGTCGGCTGGTGGCGGACCGTCGTCGTCGGCGTCGCCTTTGCCGCGGCGTTCGTGCTCTCGCATCCGCTGGGCAACGTCATCGGCTCTTGGCCGGCGGTGCTGGCCGTGGCTGTCGTTGTGGGGGTGCTGGCCTGGGTGCTGGGTCGACCCGCAGACTTAGGACGTGCCTCGGCCTGACCGGCCGACGCCCTTGGAGCGGTAGAGCTCAGCGTCCGCGATGGCCATCGCCTCGTCGAAGTCGGCTCTGGGCGGCCAGTCGGCACTGCCGTGGCTCCAGGCCACGGGGGAGACCTGGTGCAGTCGCTCGATGACCGGCCCGATGGCATCGGCGGTCAGGCGCTCGAGGATGAGGACGAACTCGTCGCCGCCACTGCGCAGCGCCATGTCGCCCGGCCGGAGGACGCGTCGGCAGGCATCGCCGAACTCCCGCAGCGCCTGGTCGCCGGCGAGGTGACCCTGCGTGTCGTTGAGCTCCTTGAAGTCGTCGAGATCGATGACGACGAGGCAGCGTCGGCGATCACGTCGATCGGTGCGGTTGGCGGCGATGAGCGAGTCGAGGGCTCGGCGGTTGAGCAGTCCCGTCAGTTCATCGGTTGTCGCCGCGGACTCCAATGCGGTGCGGAGCGCGCGGAGGACGAACAGCAGGACCAGCATCGTCCCGATCGTTACGAGCCACGGCGCGAACATGTTCGTCCACTCCGTGCGCGTGATGGCGATCGCGTACAGGACGGCCATGAGCAGGATGTATGCCAGCGACTGAACGCGTTGCATCCAGTAGGACGAGTACAGCGAGATCGTCAGATACCCGATGCCTGCAGTAGCTGCACCCACTGCGGTGCCGACCATCATCACGAGCATCGTTGTGATGGCGATAATGATGAGGACGTAGGCGTGCCGCAGCCACGTCGGTGTGCGCGATCCGTAGACGACGAGTGACGCGATCATGATGAGGCAGACGATGATCGCGGCACCGAGATCAAGACGGTCCGTCTCACCGGCACCCTGCAGGAGCAGGACCACCAGGAGGTTGCCGGCCGCGATGACGACGTAGGCGGCGAGGGTCCACACCGGCCCCGGCATGTTGCCGACCCAGGAGTCGAGTGAGGAACGCGGTTGGGCCCGGAGGGCGCTGACGTCGGGATCCGTCATGACGTAACCGGGCCGATGGGAAGGCGTGACTCGACGACCGTGCCGCCCACGTTCTCGACGCGGTAGGCGGCAGGGCCGCTGTCGGGGTCCGGCGCGTCGAGATCGCACACGATCTCGACCGGCTCGGTGCCCTCGTAGTGGATGCCGATGCGGTCATCGGTGGCGTAGGAGAGGGGCAGGGCGCCATCGGCCACCAGCGTGTGCAGGAGCGGCCGGCGTTGCGCTTCCGAGTCGTAGTGCACGCCATTGCCATACGGAAGCAGTGCCAGCCCGTTGGTCACGACCTTCAGCTCGGCCCCGAAGGAGTCGGTTGGCCCACCGACATGCCAGCAGATCGAGCCAGCACTGACCCCGCCGAGGACGGCGCCACGCTCCCAGGCATCCGACATGGCCTCGTCGACCCCGTGCAGGCGCCACAGGGCGAGCAGGTTGGCAACGCTGCCGCCACCCACCCAGACGACATCCGCCTTGGCAAGGGCATCCTGCGGAGGTCGATTGGGTTGGGTGAAGAGCGCGAGGTGGTCAACATCGCAGCCGGTGTCGGCAAGGGCCGAGTACATCGTCGACAGGTACTGGTTGTCGTCGCCGCTGGCGGTCAGGACGAGGAGGACGCGAGGCCGGGTGGCGCCACTGAGTTCAAGTGCGCGCAGCATGATGCCGCCGGGCTTCATGACGCCCCACAGGCCCGTCGAGACGAAGCCGCCGCTGGACGCGAGGATGTGACGAGGGCGCGGCATGCGCAAGCCCTAGCTGGTGAGCGTGCCGCGCAGTGCGGCGTCGACGAAGGCGATCAGGGGCTGGGACTCGTCGCTCGCAGTGGCCTCGCCGCCCTCGATCCGGGCAATGGCCACCTCGACCACACCCCACACGTAGCGCGCCTGACGAACCGGATCCGTGGACCCCATGCCGATGAGGGCATCGACGAGCGGTGCGATCAGGGCCTGATGGAGTTCGTGCACTTCCGCGCGGCGCGCTGCTGGCAGCTCGATGGCCCCGGCCGAGCGCAGGAGAGCGTGACGGCCGTCGGCGACGTAGTCGAGGATGCCGTGGATCCATGCGTGGACCCGCTGCTGGGCATCGGTGGCCTGATTGGTCGATGTCTCGAGCGATGCTGACCAGGCCGAGAGCTCGTCGACCAGTACATCCGCGATGAGCTCAGCGGCGCTGCTGTAGTACTCATAGACGGCCGATCGGGACAGGCCCACCTCGTGGGCGACCTCCGCGACCGTGAAGGTGCCACCGCGCTGAATCAGCGACGCGGCTGCCGTGAGGAGCGCATCTCGGCGCAGCTCGCGGTTCTCCGCGACGGTGGGGGCAGCGATCTTGGGCACAGGGTCATTGTGCCGTGCGGATGGGGTGCCCGGGTAACGAGTCGCTAGCATCGCGGGACGGCGCCTGCTGACAGGTGTGCTGACGGCGCGCCGACCCCGGGACCGCCCCTGCCCCGGGCAACAGGAGGACCCCTCATATGAGTCCTGATCACGCGCCTTATGTCCCTGTCATCCCGCTGGACGCAGACCGGATGCACCGTGCCGACCCGGCGATGGTCGAGGTGATCCTCACCTACGTGGCCGACCGCCTGCTCACGCCCGAGGTGCCCCTGGATGGCCTGGCCGATCGCGAGCATCTGGACGAGGTGCTCGCCGGGCTGATCACCGAGGAGGGCCATGACTTCCAGAAGGTGCTCGACATCTATGCCGACCATCTCGCGCTGACCGTGCTGTCCGCCGACAGCCCACGGATGTTCACCTTCATTCCGTCGGCCCCGACCAAGGCCTCGCTGCTGTTCGACATGGTGGTCTCA
>CAJAKT010000561.1 GCA_903940375.1 uncultured bacterium
CCCCATGGCTGACGACACGAGGGCAGCGGATCTTCGCAGCGCCCAGTGGTACGGCGGCGACGACCGCAACGCCTATATCCACCGCGCCTGGATGCGCCGCGGCCTGCCGAACAGCGCCTTCAGCGGTCGACCCCACATCGCTATTGCCAACACGGCCTCCGACCTCACCCCGTGCAATGCACACCTCAATGAGGTGGCCGCATCGGTCCGCGACGGCATCCTCGAGGCGGGCGGCATCCCGTTGAACCTGCCGGTGGTCTCCCTCGGTGAGACGCAGGTGCGACCTACCGCGATGCTCTGGCGGAACATGGCCGCGATGGCCACCGAGGAGATGCTGCGCGCCAACCCCATCGACGCGGTCGTGCTGCTCGGCGGCTGCGACAAGACCATCCCGTCCCTGTTGATGGCCGCGGCCTCGGTCGACCTGCCCGCCCTCGTGGTCCCCGGCGGGCCGATGCTCACCGGCACCTTCCAGGGCCGTGCCCTCGGCTGCGGCACCGACGTGTGGCGGCTCAGCGAGGAAGTTCGCGGAGGCACGCTGTCGCAGGAGGAGTTCACCCGATCCGAGTCGTCGATGATCCGCAGCCGCGGGCACTGCAACACCATGGGCACCGCGTCGACGATGGGCCTGCTGGCTGAAGCGCTCGGCACCGTGCTGCCCGGCCTCGCCGGCACGCCCGCCCCCGACAGCAGGCTGCTCGAAGGGGCGCACGCGTCCGGTCGGCTCGCCGTCGAGCTGATCACGGCGGATCGACGGCCCAGCACCGTCCTCACCAGGGGCTCCTTCCGCAACGCAATCGTCACCCTCGCTGCCATCGGCGGTTCTACCAATGCCGTCGTGCACCTGCTCGCCATTGCCGGGCGGCTCGGCATCGACCTGACCATCGACGACTTCGACCGCATCGGCGCCAAGGTTCCGCTGCTGGTCAACCTGCAGCCCGCCGGCACATACCTGATGGACGACCTCTACCGCGCCGGCGGCCTGCTTGCCGTGCTGCGCGAGGTGCGCGACCTGCTTGATCCCGATGCCATCACCGTCACCGGGCGGCCACTCGTCGACTACCTCGACGGTGCCGAGGTGTGGGACCGCGACGTGATCCACCTGCGCGACGAGCCCGTGCAGTCCGATGCAGGCATCGCCGTCCTGCGCGGGAACCTCGCCCCCGGTGGTGCGCTCATCAAGCCGGCGGCTGCATCACCCCACTTGCTCGTGCACCGCGGGCGTGCCGTCGTCTTCGACACGATCGAGGACATGCACGCGCGAATCGATGATCCCGATCTCGATGTCGACGCTGACTCGGTGCTCGTCCTGCGCGGCTGCGGCCCGAAGGGCTACCCCGGCATGCCCGAGGTCGCGAACATGCCGCTCCCCCGCAAGCTGCTCGAGCAGGGCGTGCGCGACATGGTCCGCGTCTGCGACGGGCGCATGAGCGGCACGGCCTACGGCACGGTGGTCTTGCATGTCGTGCCCGAGGCAGCCGCCGGCGGGCCTCTCGCCCTGGTGCAGAACGGTGACTACATCAGCCTTGACGTGCCCAACCGCATGATCACCCTCGAGGTCCCGGAAGACGAGCTCGCCATGCGCACCCCGAACGCCGCGACAACCGATGGGTTCGCCGATCCGGTGCGCGGCTGGGAACGGCTCTACGTCGATCACGTTCAGCAGGCAGACACCGGCGCCGACCTGGACTTTCTCACCGGCTCGTCCGGATCGCGCGTCAGCCGCGAGTCACACTGAGGCAACCGCGACGTCGGTGCTCGTGAAGTCACTGCCGACGAAGAGGAGCGGGCAGGACAGGGCCCGTGCCAGCGCATAGGCGAAACCATCGCCGAAGTTCAGGCGTGCAGGCCCCGCGCGGAAGGTCGCAGTGCCCAACGCACCGAG
>CAJAKT010000562.1 GCA_903940375.1 uncultured bacterium
CCAACTGCCAGCCCTGCCCGGCAAGGAGCGCTGCCTGCTCCGCGGTCTCGACACCTTCCGCGACTGTGCTGAGGCCAAGTCCATTGGCAAGGCCCGCGAGACCGAGCGCCAATCGCGTTGCATGGCTGTCGTGCGCCGTGATGCCGGAGGTGAACGTCTGGTCGAGTTTCAGTCCCGCAACCGGGAGATCGCGCAAGTGACTGATCGACGAGAAGCCGGTGCCGAAGTCGTCGACCCACCAGGAGATCCCGAGATCTGCTAGTGACTGCATGGTCTCCTGCACACTCGCCGTCACGTGGAAGAGCGACGTTTCCGTCACCTCGAGGTTAAGTCGCTCGGGGCGCACACCCGTGCGCACGAGCTCACTTCGCACCCATTCATCCAGAGTCCCGCTCGACAGGGTCGCCGCCGAGACGTTCACCGCAAAGTGGAGTTCAGAAGGCCAGTTCACCATCCGGTCCAGCACCGTCGACAGCATCCTGCGATCGATCTCGAGGATCAGGCCGGTGCCTTCAGCCACGTCGATGAACTGATCGGGTCCGACCACGGTGCCGTCCTCGCGCACCCAGCGCACCAGGGCCTCGTAGCCGACGATTGATCCGTCACCGAAGTCCGCAAGAGGCATGAACCACGGCACGATCTCGCCTCGCTCGAGGGCCTCGCGAAGCTCCCCCTGCATCTTGAGGACCACACGGGTCTCCTCGCCGACATCCCCGTCGAGGAACTCCCACCGGTTCGAACCCTTCGCGGAGGCCTGCCGCATCGCCGCCGTTGCATCACGCAGGAGATCCTGAGCACCCTGCCCTCTCGACAACGCGATGCCAGCGCAGACGGTGACATCGATATTCGTGTGATCCACATCGACAGCACCGTGAACGGCGTCGAGGATGCGGCGGGCCGCGTTGGCTGCATCGGTCGGCGTGACGATGTCCCGCATCAGCACGACGAACTCGTCGCCAGCGATCCGTGCGACCCGGTCGCTCGCACCGGCGGCACCGACGAGTCGATCGGCCACTGCCTTCAGAACCGCGTCGCCGGCCGCGTAGGTATATGCCTGATTGACCGCCGTCATCCCGTCAACGCCAACGCATAGCAGCGCCCAGTCGGGTGAACTGCGGGTGTCGAGGATCTCCTGGATGCGAAGGAGCGCCACAGCGCGCTTGGCCAAGCCGGTCAGGGCATCGAACTCGATCTCGTGCTCGAGCGCCTCGCGTGCCTCGACCTCAACCTGGATGTCACGCACCCCGATGACCCCGCCGACCAATTCACCGTCGTCGTCGGTCAGGGATCGAGGCACCGCCTCGACCCAGCGACTGTCACCCGTGCTCGTCACCATGCGAATCCGGCAGGCAGCGGGGATTCCCTCGCGCGCCTCCGCTGCGGCCGCGAGGAGAAGTGGGAGGTCCTCGGGATGGATGAGCATTCCGCCGAACTGGCCGACGAGCTCGTCCGGTCGATACCCAAGCAAGGCGGTTACCGAAGGCGACACCCATTCGATGACAGCCTTCTTATCAAGGGAGAACACGAGGTCCATCGCGTTCTGGGCGAGCAAGCGGTAGCGGTTCTCGGATTCGCGCAGCGCCTGTTCAGCACGGAGCTGCTGCGTGATCTCACGCACCATGATGATGATCTCGTCGCCGAACGGGTAACTGGAGAGTTCGAAGGAACCCCGCATCCCCGTTGCGCCCAAATCCTCAAGGACGAGTCGAACCGGCACATCGGTGTCCAACGGCTCGACAAGCTTCGCCACACTGCCCAGGTCGTCCGCATGCGGGAAGGTGTCAAGCATCGTGCGGCCAAGGACATCCGCCCTTTGTCGATTCAGGAGCTGGGCACCTTGCTCGTTCAGGTAGTTCACCCGTAGGTCGACCGCGGTGCCCGAGGCATCGCGAACAGGCAGACAGATGAAGGATGGCTCGACGAAAGTGTCGAGAACGGAACGCCACCGCGCTGACGAAAGCGCCAACGCCTCCTGTGCCAGCACCTCCGGCGTGACATCAACGACCTGGGAAACGAGGGACGTGACCTCCCCCGCAGCATCGCGCACACAGCCCACGTTGACATCGCCCCAGACGATGGCGCCATCGGGTCGCACGAAGCGCTCGACCACCCGGTAGGTGTCCCTCTCTCCGGAGAGGATGGCCCCAACGAGACCCAGGTCGGCTGCCACGTCACCCGGGTGGATGAGATCCCGCCACCTCATCTTCGCAATCTGTACCGGCTCCCGGCCCAGCAGCCGAGCGAAGGCTGCACTCACCTCGATGATGCGCCCATCCAGGCCCGCGATGGCAACGCCCACGCCAGCGCTCTGCACCGTGGCGCGCAGGGCTTCAGCGGAGTGCACCCCCGTCCACGGAGCGTCGCCGATCCCGCTCACCGGACCTCCTCGGGAACTACCTGAGAAGTCCATCATTCACCATGTGGGCGATTTGCCCGAATCATGGAGCAACGCGGGACGAGGCTCAGCCGATGACGCGACCGGCGCCGCTGTAACGCTCGCCGTACCAGGGGCCCTTGTAGTCGATGATCTCAACACCGTCGCTCGGGTTGGATGCGCTGACCATCTTGCCGTTGCCGACGTACATCGCAACGTGATGGGCGCCACCGCCGAAGTAGAAGACGAGATCACCGGGCTGCAGTTCGGAATCGGAGATCCGGCGGACCTGACCGAACTGGCTGCCCGAGTAGTGGGCAAGGGAGACACCCGCTTGACGCCACGCCGCCATCGTCAGTCCGGAGCAGTCGAAACTGTCAGGTCCGTCGGCCGCAGCGACGTAGCGCTTGCCCACCTGAGACAGCGCGTACGACACGGCCGCTGCCGCGCGCCCGCCGCCGGTGTAGCCGCCACCGGCGGAACTGTCTCCGCCGGAACCGGAGTCACCGCCGGAGTTGCCGCCAGAGTTGCCGGCGGAGCTCGACGCAATCGCCGCCTGCGCCTGCTGGGCAGCGGCTTGGGATTCGCGATCCTGCTGGGCCTGGAGTTCGGCGAGCCGCTGGCGCTCTGCCTCCTCGAGAGACGCAAGGACGTCCTGCGCATCGGCGAGATTGCCATCGGCATCCGCCTTCGCAGAGTCCATCTGGTCGCGCAGGTTCTTGGCGATGCTCTCCTGATCGGCCAGCTCGGCCTCGCTTGCCGCCAACCGAACCTGCGCGGTCTTGGTTCGGCGAAGCCCAGCCGCCTGACCCTGCGCCACCTGATCGAGGGCAGCGGACTGGGCCAGGAAGTCGGTCGGATCCTCCGCGAGGAGTACCTGCAGAGTGGTGTCTACGCCACCGGACATGTAGACGCCACGGGCGAGGTCATTGATCGACGCCATCGCGATCGCAAGGTCCTGTCGCTCACGGTTGACCTTGTTTCGAATGCCACCCAGTCGCTGCTGTGTGTTGTTGAGCTTCGCCTGCGCTTCGTTGAAGCGCTCAGTGGCCGTCGCGGCGCGCATCTCCAGGTCCCTGACCTGCGCCTGCACCTGCCGGATATCGCGGCTGGGGGCGGCCAGGCTCGGGCCGGCCACGACCGCGGGGAGAAGCGCCACGGCAGCGACGGCAGCGATCACGCTGCGACGCGCTCTGAACCGCACCCGATGTCTCCGTCTGTCGTCTGCCTGCTGGTGTTTCAGGCTATGTGACCATTTCGTGACCTGCAAATCCCGCCACGAGATTTGCCCGGTCAGGCCGCCACCCCACCCGTCCTAAATGTCCGTTTCGCGCAGATCAGTGCCGATCCAGCACCACACCGGCGATGACATCGCCCGTTGGGTCGGCCATCGGCGTCTGGTCTCCGCGATCGAGCCAGTCCTCGGCGGCCGAGAGGAGCGCCGC
>CAJAKT010000563.1 GCA_903940375.1 uncultured bacterium
CGAGATACGTCTCAGACGTGATGCCGAACACCGCGGGAATGCTGTCGATGGCGAAGAGGAGATCAGTGGTCCCGATCGCCAGCATCACGAGAGCCATCGGAGTCAGCGCCCGACGGCCCGCGACGCGCGTGACGAAGCGAGCCCCGTCGTACTCCGTGGACGTCGGCACATGCGTTCCGACCCAGCGCACCAGGGAGTTGCCGTCAGGATCGGGCTCGGCGTCGTGCGCGACCCACACCTTCCAGGCCGTGAAGATCAGGAAGAAGCCGAAGACGTAGAAGGTCACCTCGAAGCGGGCGATGAGTTCCGCCCCGACGACGATGAGAATGCCACGCAGTATCAAGGCGATGACAATGCCGACCAGAAGCACGCGATGCTCAAGGATGGCGGGCACCGCGAAGGCCGACATGATGATCATGAAGACGAAGAGGTTGTCAACGCTCAACGAGTACTCGGTCAGGTATCCGGCCACGAACTGGCCGCCATATGTCGCACCGAACATCACGGTGACGAAGACAGCGAAGGCCGCGGCACAGGCCACATAGAAGATCACCCAGTGCAGGGCATTGCGACTGGTGAAGGGCCGATCGCGGCGCTCGACGATGATGAGGTCGAGCAGGATCACCCCGATCAGCACGAGCAGAGTCGCAGCCCAGAGGCCGCTGGAAACGACCATCAGCTCATCACCCTCATGCTGTCCCCGCCTCACGCATGCCGCGCAGCTCCTTCTTGAGGTCGCCTACCTCGTCGCGCAAGCGAGCCGCGAGCTCGAACTGCAGCTCACTGGCAGCCAGGTGCATCTGGGCGGTCAGGTCCTCGATCAGGCTCAGCAGCTCGTCACCGGCGAGCGATCGACCCCGACGTGCACCCTTCGTCGCCGTCGTAGCCGACTCGGCCAGCAGTTCCTGCGTGTCGGCGTCCTCGCGTGCCAGCAGATCGGTGATGTCCGCGATCTTCTTGCGAAGGGGCTGCGGGTCGACTCCGTGGGCCTCGTTGTAGGCCACCTGCTTCGCTCGCCGACGCGTGGTCTCGTCGATTGCGCGCTGCATGGACGGGGTGATCTTGTCTGCGTACATGTGCACCTGACCCGACACGTTGCGGGCCGCACGTCCGATGGTCTGGATGAGGGATGTCTCAGACCGGAGGAAACCCTCCTTATCCGCGTCAAGGATCGCCACGAGGGACACCTCGGGAAGGTCGAGGCCCTCGCGGAGGAGATTGATGCCGACGAGCACATCGAAGACCCCGAGGCGCAATTCGCGAAGAAGCTCCACTCGACGGAGGGTGTCGACCTCCGAGTGCAGGTACTGCACACGGACGCCATGCTCGAGCAGGTAGTCGGTGAGGTCTTCGGCCATGCGCTTCGTCAGTGTCGTGACCAGGACGCGCTCACTCCGCGCTGAGCGAGCCTTGATCTCCCCCATCAGATCATCGATCTGACCGCTCGTCGGCTTGACCACGATCTCGGGATCGACCAGCCCCGTCGGTCGGATCACCTGCTCAACGACGTCACCCTGCACGCGCGTGAGCTCATACGGCCCCGGCGTTGCGGAGAGGTAGACGGTCTGTCCGATCCGCTCGACGAACTCGTTCCACTTCAGGGGTCGGTTGTCCATCGCGCTGGGCAATCGGAAGCCGTGGTCGACAAGAGTGCGCTTGCGACTCATGTCGCCCTCGTACATCGCGCCGATCTGCGGAACCGTGACGTGCGACTCGTCTATCACGATGAGGAAGTCCTCGGGGAAGTAGTCGAGGAGGCAGTTCGGCGCGGTACCCGCATCGCGGCCATCGATATGCCGCGAGTAGTTCTCGATTCCCGCACACGAGCCCATCTGCCGCATCATCTCGATGTCATACGTCGTGCGCATCCGCAGTCGCTGCGCTTCCAGCAGCTTGCCCTGGCTCTCGAACTCGCCGAGGCGCTGCTCGAGCTCGGCCTCGATGCCGACAATCGCCCGTTCCATCCGTTCCGGTCCGGCGACGTAGTGAGAGGCCGGAAAGACGTACATCTCCTGATCCTCCGTGAGGATCTCCCCCGTGACCGGGTGCAGCGTCATCAGCCGCTCGATCTCGTCACCGAACATCTCGATGCGCACGGGATGCTCCTCATAGACCGGGAACACCTCGACGGTGTCGCCGCGCACCCTGAAGGTGCCGCGCTGGAACGCGATGTCGTTGCGCGTGTACTGAATGTCGACAAATGCACGCAGCAGCCTGTCGCGGTCGTACTGCTCGCCGACGCGCAGCCGCACCATGCGATCGACGTATTCCTGCGGAGTGCCCAGCCCATAGATCGCGGACACCGATGCGACCACGATCACATCACGACGGGTCAGGAGGCTGTTCGTCGCCGAGTGCCGCAGCCGCTCGACCTCCTCGTTGATAGAGGAGTCCTTCTCGATGTAGGTATCGCTCTGCGGGATGTACGCCTCGGGCTGGTAGTAGTCGTAGTACGACACGAAGTACTCGACCGCGTTATCGGGCAGCAATTCCTTGAACTCGGTCGTCAGCTGGGCCGCCAGCGTCTTGTTCGGGGCCATCACGAGAGTCGGACGCTGGAGTTCCTCGACCAGCCAGGCCGTCGTGGCGCTCTTGCCGGTACCCGTCGCGCCGAGGAGCACGATGTCCTGCTCACCCGATCGGATGCGGCGAGCGAGGTCGGCGATCGCCTCGGGCTGGTCGCCGGACGGCTCGAACGGGGCCTTGACCGTGAACGGAGCCACCCGTCGCTGCAGGTCGGTCACCGGGCGGGTCATGCGAGCACGGTACGCGACGTACTCTTGCGGCCATGCTCAGACTCTCCTCCGCCGATGCCCGCGATCAGGCACAGGCGGCTGCCGCCTGGCTCTGGGAGACGGGTCTGGCCGAGGGTGACCGCGTGGGCATCGCCCCGGCGCTGGAGACGGACCTCGCCCTCGCCGAGCGTCAGCAGGCCGCGGTTCTGTCCATTGTCTGGGGCGCCCTGTCCATCGGGGTGATTCCGGTCATGGTCAACCCTGACCTCACGGACCGCGAGCGTGACCATGTGCTGAACGACAGCGACCCCGCCCTCGTCCTCGAGACCACGGCGGCGCTGGAGGCGCTGACGACCCACCCCGGCCGGCATCCGCTTCCGCCGTACCCCCGCAGTCGGGCCATGCACTACACGTCCGGCACCACGGGAAGCCCCAAGGGCGTATGGGCCGGGGTACTGACCGATGACGAGGCCGCTGAGCTCTGGGGTGACGAGATCACCCTCTGGGGCATCACCGCAGCTGATGTCACGCTTGTCCACGGTCCCCTGGCCCATTCGGGTCCGCTCCGGTTCGCGTTGTATGTGCTCCTCGCGGGTGGCGACGTCCTGCTCCCGGGCCGCTTCGACGCTGCCCGCCACGCCGCGGCCATCCGCGACGAGCGGCCGACGACGGCGTTCGTCGTTCCCAGCCACATCCAGCGGCTTCTCGAGCTCGGACCCGGCCTACCCGCCAGCCCCTACCGACTCCTCGTCCATGCGGGCTCGGCCTGTCCACCTGTGCTCAAGGAGGCCATCCACGACTGGGCGGGGGCCGAACGCGTCTGGGAGTTCTACGGGTCCACGGAGGGCCAGTTCACCGCCATGGCGGGCACCGAGTGGGCCGCCCATCCCAGTTCGGTCGGACGCGCTCGATCGGATCGGGAACTGCGCATCATCGACGGGACCATCTGGTGCTCGCCCCCGACCTCGGGGCACTTCGAGTACTGGCGCGATCCGGACAAGACCGCAGCGGCCTGGCAGGTCATCGACGGAACACGCTGGTTCACCGTCGGGGATCTCGGGCGGCTTGACGACGGCTATCTCCACATCGACGGTCGTCGGACCGATCTGGTCATCACCGGAGGCATGAACGTCTACCCGGCCGAAGTCGAGGGCGTGCTCCTCGAGTTCGCGGGCATCCTGGACGCAGCCGTCTACGGCATGCCCGACGACGAATGGGGTCAGCGGGTGTGCGCCGCCATCGTCGGCGACGTCAACATCGTCGAGTTGCAGTCATGGCTGCGGCCACGACTCGCGGGCTACAAGCGCCCAAAGGAGATCCACATCGTCTCGGGACTGCCGCATACGGCTTCCGGGAAGACAAAGCGGATGTCAGTCCCTCAGGTCGTGGCCGAGCAGGTCGTCGCCGATCAGTGAGGCCCACAGCACGTCGACCTGCGCCTCGGTCTCGGACAGCGGCCCCGCATTGTCGATGACGACATCGGCGGCAGCGAGCCGGTCGGCGCGCGATGCCTGCACGGCCATCCTGCGCATCACGTCGGCCTCATCGAGCCCGCGCAGGCGAACGGCCCGGTCAACCTGCACATCCTCCGGTACGTCCACCACCACAACGATGTCGACGAGATCCGCCTGACCGGTCTCGACCAGAAGGGGCATGTCATAGACGACGACTGCTGCCTCTGGCTGCTCATCGAGCTGGCGGGCGGCCTCTGCCCCGATGAGCGGGTGCATGATCGCGTTCAGCCGGTCCGTGGCGCGTTGATCACTGAAGGCCATCGCCGCAAGTTCCGCGCGGCTGAGTGACCCGTCCGCCGCGAGGATCCGCGGACCGAACTCGGTCACGAGCTCCGCGAGGGCGGCACCGCCCGGCTCGACCAGCTGGCGCGCAATCAGGTCGGCATCCACGACGACGGCACCGCGCGCCTCGAGCATCGTCGCCACTGTCGACTTGCCCGAGCCGATGCCGCCGGTCAGTCCCACTCGCCTCATCCCCCGACCCTACCGACCCGAAAGCCGCGCCGACCGGCCCGCTGTGGTCGGTTCGCGCACTGTTTTCTCGACCACGTCGGGCCGCTCGACACACATGAAAGGAGGGGCCGAGTCCGAAGACCCGACCCCTCCCACGTGTGGTGCTGACTACTCGCCCGTCAGCTTGTCACGAAGTGCCTGCAGCGCCTCGTCAGACGCGAGCGTGCCCTCGGTGTCCTCGGACTCAGATGAGTACGACGAAACCGAATCGCCAGCCTCGAGTGCCGCAGCCTGATCGGCCTCGCGCGCCACGACGACCTGCTTGCGGTGCGCCTCCCAGCGATCATGGGCCTCGGCGTACTGCTTCTCCCACTCGGAGCGCTGGTCCTCGGAACCGGCCTTCCATTCGCCGGTCTCGGGATCGAAGCCGTCCGGACCGATGTAGTCGCCGGCCTCGTTGAACGCGGGAGCCATGCCGTACAGGTACGGATCGAACTCCTCGCCGGACGTGCCGTCCGCCGAATCGTTGGCCTGCTTGAGCGACAGCGAGATGCGACGGCGCTCGAGGTCGATGTCGATGACGCGAACGAAGATGTCGTCGTTTACCTGGACGATCTGCTCGGGCAGCTCAATGTGACGCTCGGCGAGCTCCGAGATGTGAACGAGACCCTCGATGCCCTCCTCCACGCGCACGAACGCACCGAACGGCACCAGCTTGGTGACCTTGCCGGGCACGACCTGGCCGATCTGGTGCGTGCGGGCGAAGTGCTGCCACGGATCCTCCTGCGTCGCCTTCAGGGACAGCGAGACGCGCTCGCGGTCCATATCGACATCGAGAACCTCGACCGTGACCTCCTGGCCGACCTCGACAACCTCTGACGGGTGGTCGATGTGCTTCCAGGACAGCTCCGACACGTGGACGAGACCGTCGACGCCGCCGAGATCGACGAAGGCGCCGAAGTTGACGATCGACGACACGACGCCGCTGCGGATCTGGCCCTTCTGGAGCTGGGTGAGGAACGTCTGGCGAACCTCGCTCTGCGTCTGCTCGAGCCAGGCACGGCGCGACAGGACCACGTTGTTGCGGTTCTTGTCGAGCTCGATGATCTTGGCCTCGAGCGTCTTGCCGACGTAGGGCAGCAGGTCGCGCACGCGACGCATCTCGACGAGCGATGCAGGCAGGAAGCCCCGCAGGCCGATGTCGATGATGAGTCCGCCCTTGACGACCTCGATGACCTGGCCCTCGACGACGCCGTCCTCTTCCTTGATGCGCTCGATCGTGCCCCAGGCGCGCTCGTACTGTGCGCGCTTCTTGGACAGGATCAGCCGGCCTTCCTTGTCCTCCTTGGTGAGGACGAGGGCCTCGACGTGGTCACCCACGGAGACGACCTGAGAGGGATCGACATCGTGCTTGATGCTCAGTTCGCGGGAGGGAATGACACCCTCGGTCTTGTAGCCGATGTCGAGGAGGACCTCGTCGCGGTCGACCTTGACGATGGTGCCCTCGACGATGTCGCCGTCGTTGAAGTACTTGATCGTGGCGTCGATTGCCGCCATGAAGTCCTCGGCGGTGCCGATGTCGTTGATCGCGACCTGGGTCGGGGCGGTGGTGGTAGAAGTGGTCATGGAGTAGGGGATCCTGAGGTAGTCGGTGTGCTCCGCGGACGCGAAACCCCCCAAGGCTACGCCAACGCCTCTTGACGCCGAAATCGGCCTAGTGGGCCGCCTCCTGCCAGCTCGCCCCGAACCCCACCGAGACGTCCAGCGGCACCGACAGGTCGGCCGCCCCGGCCATCGACGTCCGCACCAGACCCTCGAGCTCCTCGTGCTCCCCCGGCCACACTTCGAGGACCAGTTCGTCGTGCACCTGGAGGAGCAGGCGGCTCCGCAGCCCTGCCGATACGAGGGCAGCCTGGGTGTTCAGCATGGAGACCTTGACGATGTCGGCCGCCGTGCCCTGAATCGGGGCATTCAGCGCCATCCGCTCGGCCATCTCACGACGCTGGCGGTTGTCACTGTTGAGATCGGGCAGGTGGCGGCGCCGTCCCATCATGGTCTCGGTGTAGCCGTGGGCACGGGCCCGCACGACCACTTCGGCGAGGTAGTCACGGACCCCGCCGAAGCGCTCGAAGTACTCGCCCATGAGCCGTTTGGCCTCATCGGGCGAGATATCGAGCTGCTGGGACAGGCCGTAGGCGGAGAGCCCGTAGGCGAGCCCGTACGACATCGCCTTGATCTTGCGGCGCATCTCGGCATCCACCGATGACGCCTCGACCCCGAAGACCCGGCTCGCCACCGTGGTGTGGAGATCCTCGCCGCTGCGGAAGGCGTCGATGAGCCCCTCGTCCTCGGAGAGGTGGGCCATGATCCGCATCTCGATCTGGCTGTAGTCAGCCGTCATCAGGGACTCGTATCCCGAGCCGACGACGAAGCAGCCCCGGATTCGGCGGCCCGCATCGGTGCGAACCGGGATGTTCTGCAGGTTCGGATCAGCACTGGAGAGCCGGCCCGTTGCCGCCACCATCTGGTTGAAGCTCGTGTGGATGCGTCCGTCGGCGTCGGCTAGCGGAATCAGGCCGTCGACGGTCTGCCGCAGTTTCGAGCGGTCGCGCCAGGCCAGCAACTGCTCAAGCAGCGGATCACCCGTCTGCGCGAAGAGAAGCTGCAGCGACTCCGCATCGGTCGTGAAGCCCGTCTTGATCTTCTTCGTCTTCGGCAGGTTCCGTTCCCCGAACAGGATCTCCTGCAGTTGCTTCGGCGAACCGAGATTGAAGGTTCGGCCCACGAGGGCGTGCGCCTGCTCTTCCGCAGTGCGCATGTCGCTGGCGAACTCCGAGGACAGCGCCGTCAGGCCAGGGATGTCCACGGCGATGCCCGCGTTCTCCATGCGCGCGAGCAGCGGAACGAGGGGCACTTCGACAACGTCGAGCAGGCCACGAACAGCCTGCTCGGCAAGTCGGACCTCGAGGTCGACCGCGAGGTCGTGGACCACCTCTGCCTCGCGAGCCAGCGAGGTAGCGCGGTCTTCGCCGGTATCGAAGAGCATCTGGTCACTGCTGGCGGCCTCGCCGAGGGTCACGCCCAGCACCCGCTGGGCCACATCCGCGAGCGCATACGACCGCTGGCCCGGCGTCTCGAGATAGGCGGCCAGGGCTGTGTCGATCCGCACGCCGGCGAGGGATCGCCCTGCCGTGGCAAGCGCAAGGGCCGGACCCTTGCCGTCGTGAAGGTCCTTGGCAGCCACCGGATCAGCGAGCCAGTCAAGGACGACGGTCGACGTGGGTGGGTCAGCGCAGTCAAGGAACGCGGCAGAACCGCGATCATCGACGACAACCACCGCATCGATGCTGCCGCGACCGCGCATCCACTCCCCGGCCACTGCGACGGCCGGCACGCCCGACGCCTCACTGAGCCATGTGGCAGCGGCGGCGCCCGTCAGGGTCACGACCGGTCTGGACGGCGCGGGTGCTTCGGCGCTGGGCACCACGTCGCCCTCAGCGGCCGGCCGGACCTTGTCGAGTCGCTCACGCAGGGCGCGGAACTGCAGCGTGTCGAACAGTCGATCGATCTCGGCACGGTCCCAGCCCTCGAGCACCGTGTCATCGAGGTCGAGGGCCAGCGGGACATCGGTGACCAGGCTGGTCAGGTGCCGGTTGGTCAGCACCTGGGGCAGTGCGGCACGGAAGGCGTCGCCGACCTTGCCGGGAACCTCATCGGCCCGGTCGACCAGAGCCGCGAGGGAGCCGTACTCGCGAATCCACTTGGCCGCGGTCTTCTCGCCCACCCCGGGAATCCCGGGCAGGTTGTCGCTGGGGTCGCCGCGGAGAGCGGCGTAGTCGGGGTACTGCGCCGGCGTGAGTCCGTACTTCTCCTCCACGGCCGCCGGAGTCATCCGGGCAAGGTCGCTGACGCCCTTCTTCGGGTACAGCACCGTGACCCGGTCACTGACGAGCTGGAAGGCATCACGGTCGCCCGTGACGATGTCGACCGTCCAGTCGCGCTCCCCCGACTGCCTGGTCATCGTGGCGATGATGTCGTCGGCCTCGAAGCCATCGACGCTCAGGACCGGAATCCGCAGCGCCGCAACGACCTCCTTGATGAGGTCGACCTGTCCGGCGAACTCCGGCGGCGAGGCGGCTCGATTGGCCTTGTACTCGGGAAAGGTGTCGGTACGGAAGGTGTGCCGAGACACGTCGAAGGCCACCGCGACATGGGTGGGCCGCTCGTCGCGCAGGACGTTGATGAGCATCGACGTGAACCCGTAGACAGCGTTGGTCGGCTGACCGGTGGTGGTCGAGAAGTTCTCGACGGGGAGGGCGTAGAAGGCCCGATAGGCCACGGAATGGCCATCGATGAGGAGCAGGCGGCAGGACGGCACGCCGTGATCCTATTCTCAGGTCATGACATCGACTGAAGAGACGACGAGCAGATCGCCCATGGGCGCGCTCGGCGACCGCATGGGCATGGTCCTCATCGAGGCCGGACCGCAGCGTGTCGTGATCACGATGCCCGTCGCGGGCAACACCCAGCCGTACGGCCTGCTGCACGGCGGCGCCAACGCCGTACTGGTCGAGCAGGCAGGGTCCATCGGGGCCGCCATGCACGCCGGGCCCGACCACCTCGTCGTCGGGCTCGACATCACCTGCACCCACCACCGGGGCGTCCGCGACGGCATCGTGACCGCCGTCGCCGAGCCGCTGTCCCTGGGCCGGACCGTGACCAGCTACGAGGTACGTATAACCGACGACGAGGGCCGCCTGGTCTGCACCGGGCGACTGACCTGCCTCATCCGCCCGGTAACACCGACGTAACGGGACACAAACGGATGGTTACCGGATTGACACCCAACCGCGGGCCGAACGTGACTATGCTCGCGGCGCTGGCAGATGTCAGCTGCTCCCTTTCGGCCACGGTCGAGGGGCGCAGACAGCTCACGGGAGGAGCGCCGCGCGTGCAACGACGCATCATGGCAGCCATCGGCGCCATCTTCGTCGCACTCGTCGCATTGTTCGCGATGGCCCAACCGGCCTCCGCCGACGGCGAGCAGGTCAGCGGACGACTGGAAAACCGCGTCGACGGCAAGAAGACCCCGATCAGCGGCGTGACCATCACCGTGACCGGCGAAGGGTTCGATGGCTCGACCACCAGCGGCACGGACGGCAAGTGGGCGATCCCGCTGCCCGCGCGCGGCAGCTACGAGGTCTCCATCGACGTGAGCACCCTGCCGGAGGGTGTAGCGCTCACGGACGCGGAGAAGGTCACGGTGAAGACCGTCGTCGGGCCGCCGACGATCAACCGAACGATCATCTTCCCGCTCGGCGTGTCCACCTCCAAGACCACGACCATCTGGGAGCAGGCCGCCCAGCTGACCGTCTCCGGCCTGGAATTCGGCCTGCTCATCGCGTTGGGCGCTCTGGGCCTGTCCTTGATCTACGGGACCACGGGGCTCACCAACTTCGCCCATGGCGAGATCATCAGCTTCGGCGGACTCGCCGCCTGGACCTTGAACGCCGGGATGGGGATCCCCTTCGTCGCCTCGGCGATCCTCGCGGTGATCCTCTCAGGGCTGTTCGGCTGGCTGAATAACGCGGCTCTATGGAAACCACTGCGCAAGCGGGGTACCGGACTCATCGCCATGATGATCGTGTCCATCGGTCTGGCGATCTTCCTCCGCAACTTCTACCTGTTCTTCTACGGCGGCGACAAGCGCGCCTACGCCGAGTTCGCCGGCATGGCGGGGCTGGAGTTCGGGCCCGTCTCGGTCACGCCCACCGACATCGTCGCCATGCTCGTCGCGATCATCGCCCTAGGCCTTGTCGTCGTCGGGGTGCAGAAGACCCGTATGGGCAAGGCCACCCGGGCCGTCTCCGACAACCCGGGGCTGGCGTCCAGCGCCGGAATCAATGTCGAGCGGGTCATCACCGTGGTCTGGGTCGTCGGTGCCGCTCTCGCCGGCCTCTCCGGAGTGCTCCTGGGCTTCTCGCAGCAGGTGTCCTTCCAGATGGGCTTCCAGCTGCTGCTGCTCGTCTTCGCGGCCGTCACTCTGGGTGGTCTCGGAACCATCTGGGGTGCCATCGTCGGCTCGCTCGTCGTCGGCCTGTTCCTGCAGCTGACAACACTGATCATCCCCACGGAACTCAAGAGCGTCGGAGCGCTCCTGGTGCTGATCGTGATCCTCCTTGTCCGTCCGTACGGCCTGCTGGGCCGTCGTGAGCGCGTGGGTTAGGGGGGCTGTCATGGACTGGGGATACATCATCTCGGTGATGATCGTCTCGGCGTTCGGCGTCGAGGCCATCGTCTTCGGACTGGCCGCCATCGGCATCAACATGCAGTTCGGCTACACCGGACTGCTCAACTTCGGGCAGGCCGCCTTCATGGCCGTCGGTGGCTACGCGATCGCCGTCACCGTGGTCCACCTCGGCCTGAACTTCTGGCTCGGCATCGTCATCGGCCTCCTGGGCGCCGTTGTCCTGGCTCTCATTCTCGGCATTCCGACCCTTCGCCTGCGCGCTGACTATCTCGCCATCGTGACGATCGCCGCAGCCGAGATCGTCCGGCTGCTCGTCCGCTCCGTCACCTTCAAGAGCTACTTCGGCGGCTCCGACGGCCTGCAGAGCTTCAGCGGCGGGTTCTTCGCCCTCAACCCGCTCGCCGACGACCTCGCGCTCCGCATCGGCCCGGTGGTTCTCAGCAACCGGCAGATCTTCGTCCTCATCGTGGGCTGGGCGCTCGTGTTCCTGTCCTGCCTGCTCGTGTGGCTGATGGTCCGGTCCCCCTGGGGCCGCGTCCTGAAGGGCATCCGCGAGGACGAGGATGCGGTGCGCAGCCTCGGCAAGAACGTCTACCTCTACAAGATGCAGGCCCTCGTCCTCGGCGGCATGTTCGGCGCCATAGCGGGCTTCATCTACGCGGTTGGCAACGAGGCGGTCAGCCCGGACTTCTTCGGCAACGACACCACCTTCTTCGCCTACGCCATTCTCATCCTCGGTGGTGCGGCGCGCGTCTTCGGTCCGGTTCTCGGCACCGTCATCTTCTGGGCGGTCATCCAGGGCACCGACGTCTTCCTGCGGTCCGCGATCCAGCAGGGCGTGCCGGTCCTGTCCCTGATGACCGGCACCCAGGCCGCCGTCGTCCGCTTCATGCTGGTCGGCCTGGGCATCATGCTGCTGATGATCTTCCGACCACAGGGAATCCTCGGCGACCGAAAGGAGCTGGCACTCGATGCTCGATAGCCCTGACGCCACCGCAGGTTCCCGACGCGATATCGCCGTCCGGGCGCTGGCCGACGTCCCGCGTGTCCCGGGTGTCGCCAAGCCCGACCCCATCCTGATCGCCAACGACGTCACGCGGCGCTTCGGCGGTCTCACCGCTGTCGACGTCGAGCACGTGGAGATCCAGCGGGGCGCCATCACGGCGCTCATCGGCCCCAACGGCGCCGGCAAGACCACCTTCTTCAACCTGCTCACCGGATTCGACACCCCCGACACCGGGAGCTGGCTGTTCAACGGCCAGGACCTCGCCGGGATCCCGGCCTACAAGGTCGCCCGGATGGGCATGATCCGCACGTTCCAGCTCACCAAGGCACTGTCCAAGATGACGGTGCTCGAGAACATGCGCCTCGGAGCCACGGCTCAGCGTGGCGAGCGGCTCATGTCGGCCATGTTCGGGTTCCTGTGGAAGGCGCAGGAGAAGGCGATCACGGCGCAGGCTGATGAACTCCTGTCTCGCTTCAACATGTACGCAAAGCGTGAGGACTTCGCCGGTTCGCTCTCCGGTGGGCAGCGCAAGCTGCTCGAGATGGCCCGCGCACTGATGACGAACCCCGAGATGGTCATGCTCGACGAGCCGATGGCCGGCGTGAATCCCGCCCTCACTCAGTCCCTGCTCGAGCACATCAAGGGCCTGCGCGAGGAGGGCATGACCGTCCTGTTCGTCGAGCACGACATGGACATGGTCCGCGACATCAGCGACTGGGTCATCGTGATGGCCCAGGGCAAGGTCATCGCGGAAGGCCCGCCTGACGAGGTCATGCGCGACGAGGCCGTGATCATCGCCTACCTGGGCGGCCACCA
>CAJAKT010000564.1 GCA_903940375.1 uncultured bacterium
ATGCCGCCGATGAGGATGAGCTGGCTTCGATCCTGGCTCGCGAGCCGGTCGACGTGGTGATTGCCAGCCGTCCGGGCCCGGCTGCGGTCGCGATGGGGGCGTTGCGTTCGCACCCGCCTGTCGTGCGGATCTTCTGGGGGCACGACATCCACTCCCGGCGCTTGGCTTCGCAGCGGGTGGTGCGGGGCGATGGCGACGGGCTCGCCGCTCGGGTCACGGCACTGACGGAGCGGGCGGCGTGGGAGTTCTACGCCCTGGCTGGCGGTTACCGGCTGGCTTCGCTGGGACTCCAGAGGGCGTGGTCGACGGTTCGTGCCTGCTTCCCGGCCCCATCAGTTAGGCCCTGGGTCTTTACTGCCTTTACTGGGTTGACAGCATTGACTACTTCGGGGGCATGACCGGAACCACACTGGAGCAGGCGCTCGAGGCGGCGCCTGACTCGCATCTTGAGGCAGTGCTCGGCATGCTGCTTGAGCTGCAGCTGCACGATCCATCCGGGGATCTGGGTGCTCGTCGTGCGCGTGATCTGGGGCGCTCGCTGGCCGACCGGATGCTGGATGACGCTGACCGCTGGCACGAGCACCTGGGTCCATGCCTCGACGTCGCCGGAGTGCGTGAACTCCTGGGCGAACCGGGCCGTCCGGTCAGCAAGCAAGCGGTCTCCCAGCGGCAGAGCCTGCTCGCGCTCACTACGGGGTCAGGCCGAGTGGTGTACCCGGCGTTCCAGTTCGACGGGCGCTCCGTGGTGCCGGGGGTCGCGGATGTGCTGCGCGTTCTGCCGGAGGACCTCGTCTCCCGCTGGACCGTCGCGTCATGGCTCGTCAGCCCTGATACCGAGTTGGGTGCTGCACCGATGGCACTGCTGCGCGCGGGTCTGCGTCGTCCGGTGGTGGAGGCGGCCGGCACGTGGGCCGTTGCGCTCGGGGCATGAGCATGCGCGGTGTCGATGCTCGCGGACGTGATCTGTTCCGCCTGTTTCGCTCGACAGACCCGGAGACTGGGCATCCTCGCGCGCCGTTTCATTTCGCATCGCGTCCGGATACCAGCGGTTCCGGGCGGCGCGGCGTTCCTGCTGGCGGTCGATTCGATCTCGTGGCACCGCAGGGCACCTGCTATCTGGCCGACACCCGCATCGGGGCCTGGGTCGAGGTCTTCCGCGGGACCCGGATGGTCGACAACCGCGATGCCCGGGCCCGAAGCCTGCTGCGCACGCGTGCCCCGCGACGCGTGCTGCTGGCTGACCTGACGGATCGCTCCGCGATCGCCGATGCCCTTGCCGTGGATTTCCGAGGTGTTCAGACGTGGACCCGGCATGACCCGTCTGCTGGATCACGGACCGTGTCCCTCTTCGATGTCGCTGGGTCGCATCCGCCGTTCGGGTGGGCTTGGCGACAGGTCGTCGGCAGCCCCGTCGACGATCCGATGCTGCTCGCGGAACTCGCCTCCTGTGGACTCGGTGTCGGTGCCGTGCCTTACGACATGCCGGTCACGCCCCCAACGGGGCTTCGTTAGGCCACAATCTGTCTGTGGCCAAGAAGACTGTGATCATCGATGACCTAACGGGCGAGGCGGGCGCACGCTCGCGGACGCTCCGCTTCGACGGGGTCGAGTACGAGATAGACCTGACTGACGCGTCCTTC
>CAJAKT010000565.1 GCA_903940375.1 uncultured bacterium
CTGTTCGATCGAACGCCTGTACGATTTGTAGCACAGCCCGGGCGACACGTCCAGCACGACATTCGAACATATGTTTGAAATTGTGAGGAAGAATCGCTACCGTGACGACACGAACACTCGCACCGGGGTCTGACACCCGGCCGGGAGCCGAGACCGCACCGCGGTCCGGGGATGAGGGGATGCAGCCGTGGTCGCACGAGTAACCGAACTGCCCGACGGGCCCGTCGACGAGACCGGCCTGACCCCGCGCCAGCGGGCGATCCTGGCCATGATCCGCGACACCGTCGAGACCCGCGGCTACCCGCCGAGCGTGCGCGAGATCGGCGAGGGGGTCGGCCTGACCTCCCCCAGCAGCGTTGCCCACCAGCTCGGCACCCTGGAGCGGATGGGCTACCTGCGCCGTGACCCGAACCGGCCGCGCGCCCTCGTCGTGGCCGACCTCGGTGAGAACGTCGTCACCGAGCCCGCCCCGGCAAAGCGCCCGGGCCTGCGGGCCGTCGAGACCGTCGACCCCGATATCCACCGCCCCGAGGCCGCCTACGTCCCCGTCGTCGGTCGCATCGCCGCCGGTGGCCCGATCCTGGCCGAGCAGGATGTCGAGGCGGTCTTCCCGCTCCCCCGTGATCTGGTCGGCGACGGCGAGCTGTTCATGCTCAAGGTCGTGGGCGACTCGATGATCGATGCCGCCATCTGCGACGGTGACTGGGTCGTCGTGCGCCAGCAGAACACCGCCGAGAACGGCGACATCGTCGCGGCCCTGCTCGACGACGAGGCCACGGTCAAGACGTTCAAGCGTCGTGACGGCCATGTCTGGCTGATGCCGCACAATCCGGCGTACGCCCCGATCCTCGGCGACCACGCCACGGTGATGGGCAAGGTCGTCACGGTGCTGCGCAAGCTCTGACTATCGAGCCGCACTTCCCTTGACCACGACCACCTTGATGTAGTTCGCAACGCCGGTTGCTTCATCAATGAGAGCGACCGTGTAGGCCCCCGGTCGGTTCGTCTTGAACACCGGCAGAGCCGCCAGTCCGCGGCTGTCAGGGCTCGTGGCACCCATCAAGAGGTATCGCCCGGCCACCTTGATCCTGGCTGCGTACCTGTGCCCGATCACGAGACCAGGAACGACGAGTGAGATTGCCTTGCCCACGGAGGCGGGCAATCGCGGAGCTCCACCCAGATTTGAAGCCGGAGGATGAACCATTGTGCGCACCACCGCCGCATCGGCTTCCGCCTGGCTCACCACGGTCAGGCTCGTCGTCAGGTGAACGGGGGTCAGCGGATTCCTCGGCAGCCACGGCGCCGGATTCCCGGTCGACCCTTCCGTCGGTGGCTTCGTGACGGTAGCGGTGACAACTTCTGCCGATTCCTCCGGCGCGCCCACGGGCGCGGCAGGTGCGGCAGGTGCGGCGCTTCTCACCGACACCACCAGGTCGGCCTCGGAATAGGTGTAGCCCGAGGCGCTGATATCCACGATCTGCGGATCAACGGAGATGCCCACCTCCGCACCCACCTTGGGAATGAGTTCGCCATTCACCGGCTGATAGACACCTCCCGTGAGGCCACTCAACTCGGCGTACGACAGACCCCACATGCACTCGGCGAGAGCGGTTGGGACGACCATGCGTGCCTGCCCGTAGTAGACGTTTCCATCAAACTTCAAGTGACGGCCATTAGTGCCAAAGGTCAACGTCTGCTGCTGCTCATCCCATGACGGGACATTCCCGCCGTTGCCATTCGTCGATGACGCAGCTACGCCCTGCCCTAGGCAGTCGAGACTGATCGGGAATCCCCAATCGGTCACATAGGTGCGGCCGTCGTAGACCTGGAAGCTCCAGTCACGGTTTGTCGCTGCGAAGTACTGGGAGTCTGGGCTATCGCCAGTGAACTGCCAAGAGGAAGGAGCACCGGACACGGTCAACTCGTAGTTCCCGCTGGAGTCCTGCAGTCCGGTCGCCATATCGGACATGTAGCCCTGTACGAACAGCGGCTCGAATCCGTCTTGACTCGTGCGGAGAGTCACCCGGTATTCGAAGATGGGATCGAGCGGCGCGCCCCCCGGACAACCGAAAGCATGGTCTACATCTGGATTCTCGGGGTCATAGCCCGCCCAGATGCCATTCGAATCACAGCCCCAGCCGTCACGATGGAACCCGTCTACCTGGCTATACATCTCGATGTTGATGTACGGGTAGTCAGAACCCCCACTGCCATCTTCCGCGAGGTCTACGGGCCGCAACCAGAACTGCACCCGCATATCGTGCGTCGTCACGTGGGCGTCAGTGCCTGGATGGGTTGCATTCGGCGTTGCCCACACCTCGTAGCTGTCCCAGTTCCCGTTCCACGTCGCGTGGGTGGGCGCAGTTGCGGCAAGCCATTCCGTGTCACCGACCCCGCGGTACTCCAGAGAGACCACGCAGTTGGTATCCGTCGCGTCAACACACCGCCAGTGGCGAGTTTGGAAGCCGACCCCGTCACCCAGTCCGTCGTTGAGCTGGAAGGTCTCCGGATGGGCGAGTGTGCCCACCGGTCCGGGGATTGTGAATGTCGACGCAGCGCCCTCATCCTGGGAAGTTGGGGTCACTGTCAGGCGATAAACACGACCTGCGACGAAAGCGATGCTGGCAGCGAACTCACCACTGCTGTCAGTGGTGCCGGCGAACAGCTCGGCGTCTGTGCCGTCCACTCGAGAGATTCTGACGTCAGCCCCGACGATCTGTGTCGTCCCGTTCGTGCCGACAACCTGGCCGAATACGCTCCGACCGTCGAGTGCGAAGATGCCACTATCCTGAGGGAGTTCCCAGGTCATCTCCGAGCCATGTGACACGTCGTCCTGCGGCGGGGAGACGGTGACCGAACCCTCGACGGGAGAGCTCGACTGGGCACGGAACGCACCCGTCGGATACGGGGCTCCGTCTGCCGAAATACTGGACGAACGAGTCACGAATGTAACTGCCCCAGCGCCATTCCGGACCACAACCTGAGCTTCGCCGAGCGCCGTTACTCGGTCAGCCGACTTCACAGTGCCCTGAACAGATCCCGATGGAGCCCCGACCGTCAGCACGGTGGTGGTGCCATCCGTTACACGGTCCGCGGCCGCGACCTTGCCGGTGGCATAGTCGACGGCATACACCGAGATGGCTGGGGAGGCCGATGGCGTGCGGAGGTTGAAGACATAGCTGCAGACGCCGACAGCACAAGTGAAGGAGTCCGGCGCAGCCGCTACGACGACAGTGCCATCCGCCCCGAGATCGGCCGCCATGACGGTGGCACCACCTACACCCACATATGAGGGATCTTGGAATACCTGCACTTGAACCGTGAAACTCACCGTGATCTGATCTGCTTCTACAGGCGAAACACCGGGGCTGGCACCCATGAGCGCCCCCGTGCAGACCAACGCTGACCCCGCGAGAGCAATGAACTGGCGACGAGAAATGGTCATGGAATCGGATCTCCTGACGCATCCGTGGGTGCCTTGACGCTGCCGTGAAACAGGTGCACGCCGCTCTCGCAATAGATTTCGGGCTGTCTAGTTCCTGAAATCGTGAGCGGAGAACGGCGTGCAGGAAACAAGGGTATGGCGTGCCCTGCTGGGGCTGCAGAACACGGTCGTGGAGGGCGTGGAGTTCGACGAGGACGCGGGCGCGGTCGTGGTGCACGTGCGTCCGGTCGCGTCACGGCGGGGACGGTGCGGGACGTGCCGGCGGCGCAGTCCTCGCTTCGATCACGGGGATGGCCGGCGCCGGTGGCGGGCCCTGGACCTGGGGACCGTGCAGGCGTTCGTCGAGGCCGATGCGCCGCGCGTGGCGTGCCGCCGGCATGGGGTGACGGTCGCGTCGGTGCCGTGGGCGCGCCACGACGCCGGCCATACCCGCGACTTCGACGACACCGTCGCGTGGCTGGCCACGGTCACCTCCAAGACGGCCGTGACCCGGCTGATGCGGGTGGCGTGGCGCACGGTCGGGTCGATCGTCGCCCGGGTCTGGGCCGACACCGGCGGCGCCGTGGACCGGCTCGAGGGACTGGCGCGGATCGGGATCGACGAGATCTCCTACCGGCGCGGCCAGCAATACCTGACCGTGATCGTCGACCACGACTCCGGGCGACTGGTCTGGGCCGCGCCCGGGAACAGCGCCGCGACCCTGCGCACCTTCTTCGACGCCCTCGGCGAGACCAGAAGCGCTGCCATCACTCACGTCTCCGCCGACGGCGCGGACTGGATCGCAGTCGTCGTGGCGGAACGGATCCCCGACGCGGTCCTCTGCGCGGACGCGTTCCACGTCGTCCAATGGGCGACCGCCGCGCTCGACCAGGTCAGGATCCAGGCGTGGCGCGATGCCCGCGCAGCCGCGCGATCCGAGCCGAAACGCGGACGCGGAGCACCACGCAAGGACGCCCCGCTGCGGCCGGCCAGCACCCTGGCGAGAGGCATCCAGCGGTCCCGCTACGCCCTCTGGAAGAACCCCGAGGACCTCACCGAACGCCAGCACGCCAAGCTCGCCTGGATCGCCACGACCGACCCGAAGCTCTACCGCGCCTACCTGCTGAAAGAGGGCCTGCGCACCATCTTCCAGCTTCCCCACGACGACGCCGTCGAAGCACTCGACCTCTGGCTCGGCTGGGCCAGACGCTGCCGCATCCCCGCGTTCACCAAGCTCGCCCGCAGCGTCAAGAAGTTCCGCGACGTGATCCTCAACGCCATCGCCCACCGGCTCTCCAACTCCCTCATCGAGTCAGTCAACGCCAAGATCCGGCTCATCACCCGCATCGCCTTCGGCTTCAAGAACGTCGACGCCCTCATCGCCCTGGCCATGCTCAGCCTTGGAGGACACCGACCCGTCCTGCCCGGCCGAAACTGACCCACGGATGCGTCAGGAGATCCATGGAATCCCCCGATTCACTTGAACGCTGGCAGGATGCTAAACCGCACGGCGACGAATCAACTGCCCAGACCAACCGAATATCTGATTGTTACCAACGACATTTCGGAAATGCCCCGTTCTCGCCCGTGTTCACCCTGGCGTGAAGGACGAAATGCGGCGCTTGTCCGAATTGTCATTTAGATGGCAGCGTCTTCGGCAACTTGAGCCGTGAGGCACCATTGACAGGTGCGCCCGCCCCTGCTGTTCCTCGTCGCCGCTCTCGCGTTGAGCGCGTGCGCGCCGGCAGTTCAGGGGGCGCAGGGCGTGCAATCCTCTGCCACGTCGACATCGCCGGCGGGGCCGTCGGCCTCCCCATCTTCGGTGGCTGAGCCGTCACTGTCCCCTACTCCGAATCCGTCGGCGTCGGCGTCACCATCGACGCTGCTGTCGCCATCACCGACTCCCCCGGCGAATGCGGCCGTCCTCGGCGGCCCTGCGCCCGTCGGCTCGTTCGTCCTCGGCGACTCGGTGATCCTGTCGCCGCGGGTCGCGCCCGTACTCTCCGCGTACGGGTACCCGGTGGTCGGGCTCGTCGGCCAGTCAGCGAGCGAGACCTACCTGCGCACCCACCTGTCGAGTCCGGAGGCGCAGGCAGCACCCGCCTGGGTCATCGAACTAGGGACGAACAACAGCGGCGACGCCACAACCGTCGCGAAGGTGGCCGAGTGGGTCGACCTGATCGACTCACTTCGCACGCCCGGGGCCAAGCAGAAGGTGTTCTGGGTGACCCCGCACCGCGCCGCGGCCTACCGTGGCGGCTCGTCGGAGTACACCCTCGAGGCAGTCAATCTCGAACTGGCCCGAGTCGCCGGCGAGCACCGCTGGCTGCGACTCATCGACTTCGACGCGATCGCCGCAGCCAACCCCACGTGGTTCGACGAGGATAACGCGATGCACCTGCACCCTGATGAACAGGGCCAGGCCGCTCTCGTCGCGCTGATCGTGGGCGAGGATCCGGTGGCGGCGTCAGAGCCAGCGCCCATCATCACCGCGATGCCGACAGCGCAGCCCGAGGTCGTCGAGCCGAGCGAACTGCCGGTGTTCGACAACAGCGTGCAGTAGCGGGTCACAGCTAGGACGGCCACCGCTCTACTCGTAGGCCGGTCACAGCAGCTATGCGGTCGAAGTCGGCATCATCGTGAATGACAACA
>CAJAKT010000566.1 GCA_903940375.1 uncultured bacterium
TCGCGCTGCGCGTGATGGGCAACCTCGTCACCCCGGAGGACTCCGACACCGTGGCTCGGCTGTGGCGCACCGCGGGCCGCACCAGCATGCGGTTCGACGAGCGGCCGCCGTTCAGCTGACCGCCATGCTAGGCAGCTAGCCGGTCAGCCAGGTGATTGCCTCATCGCGATCGCGGAACACCCGGATCGCCAGCCCGCGATTGGCACCGAGGGTCTCCCAGAATCCGACCGCGACGGCGGCCGTGACGTCCTGAGGCTTGATGAGTGCCTGCCGGAATCGATCTGCAACGCCAAGGTCGTTCAGGGCATCGGCGAGCGGGCTGAGGTTCGTGATCGGCGGAGTCCAGACCAGATCGGTGCAGTCGGTCAGCACGCTCCAGACGTCCATCTGCCCGGCGAGCAGCAGGATGTCGTGCACGGCCTCGTCAGCTGCCTCCTTGGTGACCCGGCCATGAAACATCGCCTCGATGATCGGGTGATCGGTCATCAATGAGGGCTTTGACGCACCCATCCGCTGCCTCCCCAGGCCCCCGCCTTGGCAGGCTACGCGGGCCGGAACGATTGCGCCAGAGGCACCGCCTGAGATGCCTCAGGCGCCGAAGTGCTCGACCGTGGGCGCACCGTCGAAGTGCGGACCGATCAGGGCGCGCCACTGCGTGAACAGGTCGGAGCCGCGGAAGCCCTCGGTGTGGTGCTCGAGGGTCAGCCATCGGATCGTGAAGAGGTAGACCGCCGGCCGTTCGACGCACCAGCCATGCGGAGTGAACTCGACGAAGCCCTCTGCCTGCGGCAGCACTGTCGTAGCCGCTTCACGCAGATCAGCGACGAACTCCTGCTCGTGACCAGGCAGGACGGTGACGTGCGCAACCTCGAGGATCATCAGAACGCCCAGTCTTCAGTGAGCACGGTCTCTTGCATCGCCATGCGCAGCGGTTCCATCTGCAGTACCGCCGGCGGGCCGTTCATGAGTTCCGGCATCGACGCCATCATGTCGGCGAAGCCGGTGGACGCACGATGTGCATTCTGCGCTTCGTCATCCTTGAACATCTCGTACAGCCACACGATCGACTCGTCATCAGGGTCGAGGGACACGACGAAGATCTCGGTGCCTGGCTCCTCCTGCAGGCCATCGGCATATGAGTTGAGGATCTCGAGCATTGCCGGGCGCATCCCGGGCTGGCAGGTGATGCGGACGAGCATGCACCGACGACCGGGAAGCAGAACCTGCACGGGTTCGGTCATCTCGCCCTCGTCTCGTAGCGGCTGGCTTCAGGCGACGTTCTCGACGTACCAGGCGTAGGTGCTCGCCAGGCCGTCGCGGAGCGTGATGGTCGGCTGCCAGCCGAGATCGTTGATGCGCGACGTGTCGAGGAGCTTGCGCGGCATGCCATCAGGCTTGGAACTGTCCCATTCGAGCTCGCCCTCGAAGCCGACGACGGAAGCAACGGTCTCCGCGAGCTCCCTGATCGGCATGTCGTCGCCGAGTCCGACGTTGATCGTCTCGTGCGAGTCGTAGGACTGCAGCAGCATCAGGCAGGCCTGCGCGAGATCGTCGACGTGCAGGAACTCGCGGCGCGGTGCTCCCGTGCCCCAGAGCGTGACGCTGGCCGCGCCCGACTCCTTGGCCTCATGGAAGCGACGGATGAACGCCGGCAGCACGTGGGAGGACTGGAGGTCGAAGTTGTCCTTGGGCCCGTAGAGATTGGTGGGCATCGCGGAGATCCAGTGCCGGCCGTACTCGGTGCGATGGGCCTCGATGTAGTAGATGCCGGAGATCTTCGCCATGGCGTAGGCCTGGTTGGTCGGCTCCAGCGGGCCGGTCATCAACGAGGACTCGCGGATCGGCTGCGTGGCGTGCCGGGGGTAGATGCAGGAGGAGCCGAGGAACAGCAGGCGATCGATATCCGATGCGTGCGCGGCATCCATGACGTTGGTCTGGATGAGCAGGTTGTCCTTGAGGAACTCGACCGGGTACGTCGAGTTGGCCATGATCCCGCCGACCTTGGCGGCCGCGTCGATGATGATGTCGGGCCGAGCGCCGATGATCGCGTCCATCGTGGCCTCGCGGTCCGTGAGGTCGAGCTCACTGGATCGCCAGCCGATCACTTCGCCGACGCCCACGCTCTCGAGCGCGCGAACGATGGCCGAACCGACAAGACCGTTGTGCCCGGCGACGTAGACCTTCATGTCCGGCCAGGGGATCTGCTGCTGCATGGTGACCAAGTGTGTCACAGCAGGCATCGACTCAGGCTGCCGCGGAGGTGGCATGGATGGAAGGATGGTGGGCATGAGAGTCGTGAGCGTGGAGCAGTTGCAGCGGGTACTGGCGAGCCTTCCGGACAACCCTCGGGTGGTGGCATCGGGCAACTTCGCCACCCCGCATGTCCTGCTGAGTGCGCTGGATGCGGTGGTGCCGGAATACCGGCTGCACATGCTCAACGCGCAGAAGGGGCTGCCGGACCGCGAGGGCGTCACCTACGAGACGGCATTCGTCGGTCCGGGGATGCGCCACCACGAGCGGCTGGTCTACATCCCGTGCCGGCTCAGCCTGGTGCCGGTGCTGTTCCGCGACCACTACCGACCAGACATCGTGCTGCTGCACACTTCGACGCGCCGTCACGACACCTTCAGTCTCGGCACCGAGGTCAACATCCTCCCA
>CAJAKT010000567.1 GCA_903940375.1 uncultured bacterium
CCGGGGGTCAGGGGCATGTCACCCTCCGTGAACGCGGTGCCCGTCGCACCAGGTGCCGAGGACCTCGATGGCCTCGATCTCCAACGGTTGCACCCTACGCGGATCACTCGCCAGCAGGACGATGTCGGACCGGGCCCCGGGGCGCAGCACTCCACCGCGCTCGTCACCCGCCTGGAAGCTCACGCCCGACGTGTAGGCCGCCAGCGCCTGCTCGACGGTGAGCCGCTCCTCGGGGACCCACGGATCACGGAAGTCACCCTCGGTCATCTGCCGCGTCACGGCCACCTGGATGCCGGCAAGCGGCGCGTAGGTCGTGACGGGCCAGTCGCTGCCGAAGGAGATCGGGGCACCGGTCGCCAGAATCGTCCGCATCATGTACTGACGGTCAGTGCGCTCGGGGCCGAGCCGAGGGGCCGTCAGCTCCGTCTGCCAGGCATCGAACTTGGCCCAGTAGGGCTCGAAGTTCGCGATCACGCCCAGTTCCACGAACCGCGTGATGTCGGCGTCGTCGACCAGCTGGGTGTGTGCGACGGTGGCTCGGCGGTCGCGGGCTCCGTTGACGGTGTTCGCGTACTCGATGGCGTCGAGCGCCATTCGTGCGGCCGCATCGCCGATCGCGTGAATGTGCGGGCTGAATCCCAGCGCATCGACGGCCGCCACGGCGAGCTTCAGCTCCTCGGGATCCCAGTTGGGCATTCCCACGGAGTGCGGGCAGTCGCAGTAGGGCTCGAGCATCGCGCCAGTGCCCGACTCGATGACACCGTCAGCGAAGAACTTGACCGTGGTTGCGGTCAACCGGCCCGGCGCAGCGTCGGCTACCCGCTGCCGGGCGCTTACGAAGTGATCCAGCTGGTCGCGCCACGTGTTCGGGTCACACCACAGCCCGAGATCGGCCCGGAACGAGAGGATGCCGGCATCTGCTGCAGCCAGCCACGAGTCGACATCATGCGGCTCAACCCAGGCATCCTGCACCCAGACCAGGCCGGCGGCGACGAACCCAGCGGAGGTGATCGTGAGCGCGGCCAGCGCCTGGTCGCGTGTCATCTTGGGCATCAGGTCGTAGACGGGACGCAAGGCGCCCCACTCGCGCAGGGTGCCGACCGGCGCCCCTGCCTCATCGCGCACGATCTCGCCATCGTGCGGCTGCGGAGTCTGCGCGGTGTAGCCAGCCCGGCGCAATGCCTCGGAGTTGACCCAGACCGTGTGATAGTCCGTGGCGCGAAGTACGACGGGCCGGTCGGGTACCTCTGCGTCCAGCCAAGCCGCCAGGAATACGCCGTCAGGGGCGAGCGTGTGATCGAAGCCCTCACCCCGTACCCACTCGACCTCCGGATGAGCCGCCGCCCATGCACCGACGGCCGCCGCGATCTCCTGCGGCGTCGCGTGGTTGCGCACGGGCGCGATGGCACCCTCGAAGCCACCTTGGATCGAGTGCACATGTCCGTCGCGGAAGGCCGGGCACACGAAGCCTCCGCCGGCATCGACGATGTGATCGGCAGGCACCGCAGCCGCCGCGTCACCCAGCGCCAGGATGCCGTTCGCATCAAAGGCAACCGAGTCGACCTCGACATAGCCGCCCTCCGCTGACCGGCTTCCGGTCCAGACGACGGCGTTATCGATACGGGTGACGGGCACGTGATCTCCTTGGGGATGCTGTGGCGAAGGGCGGGGGGCATCGCTGCCCCCCGCCCGTCGATCGCCTACTTCTTGAAGTTTGTCCAGACCTGGTCGTACAGGTCGACGGCCTCGACCGAGCAACCCTCGGTCGGAGTGGCCAGCGCCTTCTTGTCATCGGGGATGATGACGGCCGGGTTGGAACTGAGCTCCGGAGTCATGAAGTCCGCGGAGCCGGTGATGCCGTTGTCGTATCCGACGAAGTTGGTCGCCTCGCCGATGTTCTTCGGATCCATCATCCAGTTGATGAAGATCTTGGCGTTGTCCATGTTCTGGGCGCCGACGGGGATCGCGAAGTTGTCCTGCCACAGGTTCAGGCCCTCTGACGGGTAGACGTACTCAAGGCCCGCGTTGTCAGCCTGAGCGCGCGTGAACGCACCGTTCCACATCATGTGCATGGTCTGCTCGCCGCTGGCCATCCGGCCGATGACGCCATCCGAGTTGATGACGGCGACATTCGGCTTCCAGCCATTGAGGAGTGCCTCGACCTTGATGTAGTCGTCCTTGTTGGTCGAGCAGGGCTCGGCGCCCACGGCGCGCAGTGCGGCGTGGATGACCTCGACCTGGTCGTTGAGAGTGCCGGCCTTCCCGCCCGCGGGGTTGTCCGCGGCGAAGAAGTCGGCCCAGCTGGTGACGGGCGTGGACATCTTGGAGGGATCGACCGCAATGCCCGTCGTGCCGTACATGTAGGGCGCCGTGAACTGGCGACCCTGGTCGAAGTAGACGTCAAGGAACTCGGGCTTGATGCCCGCGCCGTTCGGGAACGTCGACGGCGCAATCTGCTCGAGCAGGCCCAGCTCAATCATCTGCTTGACCATGTAGTCGCTGGGGACGATGACGTCGTAGTTGGCGCCACCCGCCTGCAGCTTGGCCAGCATCGTCTCGTTGCTGTCGTAGTTGTCGAGGTTGACCTTGATACCGGTCTCCGTCTCGAACCTCTTCAGCAGTTCCGGCGAGATGTAGTCGGTCCAGTTGTACAGATTGAGCTCCCCGCCATTAGCGGTGGGGAAGTCGGCCGCCGGCATGTCCGATGCAGCCGCGCTGGCGGCGGTGCTCGCTGCTGCCGAAGCCGGGGCAGAAGCCGCCTCGGAGGCTGCTCCACCCACGGTTGTCTCTCCGCCGCAACCGGCGAGCGCGAATGCGCCAACCAGTCCAAGCGTCAGGACTGCGCCGATGCGCCCCCTGGTGCGTGTTCCTGCCATGCCGTTACCTCTTCTTTCTTGTTAGGAGATACGAGATTGTGACGATGAGGATGCTGACCGCGAGCAGCATGGTGGACAGCGCATTGACACCCGGCGTGATCGCATTACGGATCATGCCGAAGATGTAGACCGGCAACGTGGTGCCACCCGGGCCAGCCAGGAAGTAACTGACGATGAAGTCATCAAGGCTGATGATGAAGGCGAGCAGGGCACCCGCGACAACTCCCGGCATCAACAGCGGCAGCGTGATGCGCCGGAAGATGACCCACTCGTTCGCCCCGAGGTCGGCTGCTGCCTCGTAGATCGCGATGTCGACACCGCGCAGGCGGGCTCGGATGGGCAGCAGGGCGAAGGGAATGCAGAAGGCGATATGAGCGAGCGTGATGGCGTTGACACCCAAGGGCACCTTCACCTGCACGAAGAGTGCGAGCGTGCCGATCGCGAAGACGATCTCCGGAATGATCAGCGGCGCACCGATGAGCGCCCACGCGAAGGTCCGGCCTGCGCGATGCATGCGCAGGAGGCCGATCGCCAGCCCCGTGGCGATGATGACCGATACGACGGTCGCCACCAGCGCGACGCGCATGGAGTTCGCGAGCGCACGCTGAATGTCGTGATTCGCGAGGACATTGAGGTACCAGTCGAAGGTGAAGCCCTTCCAGACCGTGACCACGCGATTGCTGTTGAAGGAGTAAGCCACCACGAACACGAGTGGCAGGTAGAGGAAGGCGAAGACGAGGTACGAGATCAGGCGGAAGGTCGGGAAATCCCGCAATGCCTCTCCGGTGCCCTTGACGCGGGCGGGCTTCGATGGCGCGCTCACAGCATCGACTCCCAGCTCGAACTGCCCGTGGCCTTCGACGTTCGACGGGCCACGACCGCGAAGATGACGAGTATCAGCAACGTGATGACCAGGAGAAGGACGGACAGTGCCGCTCCGAAGGGCCAGTTGCGCGACGCGCCGAACTGCGCGGCGATCACATTGGCGATCATCGACGTCTTGCCGCCGCCCAGCAGTTCAGGTGCCAGGAAGGATCCGAGGGCAGGGATGAAGACGAGGAGCATGCCGGCCACGATGCCCGGCTTCACCGACGGAAGCACGATCCGTGTCAACACGGTCCAGCGGTTGGCTCCCAGATCGTAGGCAGCCTCCGCAAGGCGGAAGTCGAAACGCTCGGCACTCGCGTAGATCGGCAGGATCATGAACGGCAGGAACGTATAGACCAGGCCCATCACCGTGGCGAACGGCGTGTAGAGCATCCCGATCGGGGACGAGATCAGGTGCAGGAACTGCAGCGTCCCGTTGATCGGACCGTTGTCGTTCAGGATGATGATGAAGGAGTAGGTGCGAATCAGCAGGCTCGTCCAGAACGGGATCGTCACCAGGAAGACAAGCGCTGTTCGACGGTGCTCCGGACGCGTCGCCATCCAGATCGCGATCGGAATGGAGAGCAGCAGGCACGCGACGCTGGTGATCAGCGAGTACCAGAAGGAGTTTGCGATGATCTCCAGGTACGTGGGATCAAAGGTCCGGCCGCCGGCCAGCGACTCGCCGAACAGCAGGTCGAGGTACGGCGTGATGCTGAACTGCCACTTGAC
>CAJAKT010000568.1 GCA_903940375.1 uncultured bacterium
CTCGTTGGGGTTGGTCAGGCCGGAGAACGCGACGTTGCCGTTGACGAAGATGTCGACAGCAGGCGCGGCCGCGATGTGGCGGACCGTGATGCGACCCTCACCGGCCTTGTTGTTCTTGCCCTTCTTGATCGCTGCCTGGTTGTTCGCGAAGACGTTCAGTGCGGGCGTGCCCGTTGCACCGAGGTTGGCGGTGACGGTGTAGTTCTTGCCATTGGCGACAGTTGCCGATGCCGCCAGGATCGGCGTGCCCGAGGAGTCCGTCGATGTGGCAGGGAACAGTTCGAGGTTGTAGGTGCCGCCCGGGACCTTGACAGTCTTGAGCGAACCCGGGGTGAAGTCGTTGATGAGCAACGTCTCGTTCGCGTAGACATCGACGGTCACGCCGGGGATGCCGTGCAGGATGGAGACGGTGGCCGTCTTGGGAGCCGGGGCCGCAGAGGCGGGGCCCGCCGTGGCCACGAGGCCGAGAGGAAGCAGCACAGCGGCAGCGACTGCTGCGCCGCGCATGAGTCGTGAACCGATCATGGTGAACCTTTCGTTTGCCGCCGAGGGGCGGAGTGTGGTGGACGTCCTTCCGGGTGAACCCGCACTGCAATAACCCGAGGCTAGGCGACGTCAGGGGATTCCGCCTCCCGAACCTCCGCCATCACCAGTTGGCCTCGTCCCTGGCCCTTCGCGGCGTGCATGGCGCGGCGCGCCCGGTCGACGGCCTCGGCGAAATCAGCGCCCGTCGGCCACGGGGCCGCACCGGCGGAGATCGTGAGCGGGATCAGGCCCGCGTCCGTGCGGATGGGGTTGTGGTTCACCTTGTCCGTGATCAGTTGCAGGGTCGGTCCCACCGCCGCGGGATCGGCCGTGATGACGGCGAGGATCTCGTCGCCGTCCCACCGAGCCACCATGTCGTCATCGGGCAGCGCCCAGCGCGTGCGCCCGGCGACCGCGAAGAGGAACACGTCGCCCAGGTCACGCCCGCGCTCCTCGTTCAGGGCGCCCATCCCGTCGCATCCGATCACCATCACCACACGAGGACCGGCCCCGTTCGGTCCGGACAGCTCAGCCAGCGCGGCCGCCTTGTCCGGCAGGCCCGTGACCACGTCGGATCCCGGAACCGTGGCGACGGTGCTGCCGTCCGGCGCGGTGGGACGTGACTGCGGGCGGGAGGGCTGCGGTCGCCCAGCGGACTTCGACTGACTTGAAAGCACCGCAGCCGACGCGCCGATGATGACGCCGACAATGATCGGGATTGCATCGGAGAAATGCAGGCCGAAGGCCGAAGCCGACATGACCATGGCGGACAGCACCGCAACGAGTGCCACGATCCCTGTGAGCAGTGGGCGGCTGAACATGGCCGCGAACATCGGCACCGCAGCGAGAAAGGCAATACACGCAATCGGCTGTCGGCCCGAGAACCCGAGCGCCACGAGGAGGGCGACGACGGCCAGCGGCAGCACCAGTCCGAGCAGCAGCTCACGCCGACTGATCACGAGCACCACCCCTCCATGCCCCCGTCGGCCGATCGTCGAAGTGTAGGTGCCGGGCGTGACGTTGCGGCTCAGCGATTGCGGGTCACGGAGCGGGGCACCCCGGAATCACCGCGGTCCGGCACACCATCCCCCCACCCCACGGCTAATATCGGACATAAGTAGAGGGAGATTCATGGGCAAAAGCCGCGGTGGTGACACTCAGCGCCCGGACGCCGCACAGCCACCTGGCGTCACACGGGTCGTGGTGATCGGTGCGTCTGCCGGCGGACTCGAGGCACTGCAGGAGCTGCTCGGGCCGCTGCAGCCAGGCACGGGATCCGCGTACCTGATCGCTCAGCACCTGGCCCCGGGCCACCCGAGCCTGATCGTCGAACTGCTCGGCCGTGCCACCTCGCTGCCCGTCCGCGTCGCTGTCGACGGCTTGCGGCTTGAACCGGATACGATTGTGGTGGCCCCACCGAACAACGACCTGACCATCCTCGGCGATGTCGTCCACCTGGCTGCTCCCGGAGCACGCTTCGGACCCAGCCCCAGCGTCGACCTGCTCTTCACCTCGGTCGCTGAGCAGTGGGGCTCGCGTTCGGTGGCGGTAGTGCTGTCTGGCACCGGATCCGATGGTGCGCACGGGCTGCGCGACGTGCGGGGCGCAGGCGGACTCACACTGGTGCAGTCACCCGCATCGGCCCGATTCGACGGCATGCCGCGAAGCGCGATCTCGCTGGGCGGCGCCGATCTCGTCGCCGACGTCACCGAACTGGGTAAGCGCCTTGCGGCCCAGCCCCCGGACCGCATCGATTGGGTGGGTCAGGACCTGCCCGCGCCGGCTGCCGACATGCTGTCGTCGATCACCAACCAGGTTCGCCGGGCCACCGGCATCGACTTCGCGCAGTACAAGGAGTCCACCCTGGATCGCCAGGTCCGGCGTCGGATGGCGATTCGCCAAGTGTCCGATATCGACGACTACTTCGCTCTCCTCGTTCAGGATCCGGACGAGGCACACGCCCTGTCGAGCAATCTGCTCGTCACGGTCACATCATTCTTCCGCGACCCACTCGCCTTTGAGGCACTGCACGCCCGACTCGCCGACTACGTCGCCGAGCACGTGGATGACGATCCAATCCGCGTCTGGGTGCCCGGCTGTGCTTCGGGAGAGGAGGCGTACACGATCGGCATGATCATCAGCGACGTCCTCGGTCATCCCGCCGACCTCAGCCGACACCTCAAGATCTTCGCCACGGACCTGGATGAGACCAGTCTGGCCATCGCCCGCCGCGCGCACTACGCACCCACCGCCGCTCTGTCGATTCCCGACGAATACCGATCGCGATTCATCACCGAGACCCCAGAAGGCGGGCAGGTGGCCGAGGTGCTGCGCGAGTGCACCGTCTTCGCCCGTCACGACGTCGCGCAGGACCCGCCCTTCCCTCGCATCGACCTCATCTCCTGCCGCAACACGCTGATCTACTTCACCGAGCCCCTGCAGGAGGTCGCGCTGGGGATGTTCGCCTTCGCCCTGCGGCCCGGTGGGCTGCTCCTGCTCGGCAAGTCCGAGAACCTGGCTCGCACGACCCTGGGCTTCGCCGTCCTGGATGCCGACCGCCGGATCTTCGTGCGCAACAACGAGCCTGCGCCGCTACCGCAGGCGGGCACCCTTCGGGCACCCGACCGGAGCACTCGGGCGCTGGTGAGCCCGATCCCGCGGATTGCGGTGGTCCGCGATGCCGTGCTGGAGCACCACACCGAACTGCTGGAGGCCCTCGTCCGGTCGTCCGGCCGGATCTTCCTGATCCTCGACGAGGACCACAACCTGGTCGAGGTGGTCGGAGATGTCTCCCCGTACTGCCGGGTTCCTGAGGGTCGCGCGACGTCGGCAGCGGGCTCGTTCCTACGACCCGAGCTTCAGGACGAGGCCCGCGCCCTGTTCCTGCTCAGTCGGACGAGCAGCGGCCCCGCCACGGGCCGCGTCATCCACCTCACCGACCCGGACATCGCCGTGCGGCTGGAGGCGAGCAGGCTCCCGGTAGCCACCCGCCAGCTGATCGTGCTGGCCTTCCTGCCAGTTCCCGATGCCGTCGCCGACGAGGCGCCCGTCTTGGATCGGGGCGAGGCCTTCGATCGAGAGATCGTGCGCCTCGAGCGCGAACTGCTTGGCAGCCAGGATGTCCTGCGCCGATCGCTCGCCGAGCTGCAGGCCGCCAACGAGGAGCTCGAGGCATCGGCCGAGGAGCTGCAGGCCGCATCCGAGGAGCTGCAGGCCTCCAACGAGGAGCTGGAGGCCTCCAACGAGGAGCTGCAGGCGACCAACGAGGAGCTCAGCACCCTCAACCAGGAGCAGAGGCAGCGAGCCGATGTCCTGCAGGGACTCAACTCCGACCTCGAGAACATCCAGTCCTCCCTCAGCCAGGGCATGATCATCGTCGACGGCGACCTGCGCATCACCCGATTCACACCATTGGCCGTCCGCGTCTTCGCCCTGCTCGAAAACGACTTCGGCAAGCCGCTGACGGATATCCCCACCACCTTGCCCATGCCCGAGTTCGCGGAGGCCCTGCGATCCGTCGCCGCTGGAGAGCCTCGTCGAACGATCGAGATCGGCAACAATGACGTGTCCTACCTCCTGCAGGTGCTGCCGTACCAGGATCCGGACGGCCGCCGACGGGGTGCGATCGTGACCCTCACGGATGTCACGGAGATGGTCGCCCTGCGCAGCACCGCAGCGGAAGCCTTCTCCAGGCTTGAGGGTGTCACGGCCCAACTCATGCAGCAGGCGACGTACGAC
>CAJAKT010000569.1 GCA_903940375.1 uncultured bacterium
ACCTTGACCTCCTCCTTGCCGGTGATCTTGCCCTTCTTGACCACATTGCCCCAGAAGTCGTGGGCGAAGGACGAACTGGCCGCGAGGGTGAGCCCGGCGACCACGGCGAGGATCGTGGCGAACGCGATGGCGGAGATCGTCGCCATCATGATGGTGCCGCCGGTCGTACCCGCACCGCCGCCGAGAACCTGAGCCAGCTGCGGCGCCGCCGCATTGCCGGCCTTGTCCGCTGACGTGATCGTCGAGGCGCCCACCAGTGCTGCAGCACCGAAGCCGAGGAACATCGTCATCAGGTAGAACCCCCCGATGATGCCGATCGCCCAGTTGACGCTTGTGCGGGCGGCCCTGGCCGTCGGGACCGTGTAGAAGCGGGTGAGGATGTGCGGCAGCCCGGCCGTGCCCAGCACCAGGGCCATGCCCAGCGAGAACAGGTCGACGGGGTTCGTGTACTTGTTGCCCGGGCTGAGGTAGTCGGGATTGCCCGACCCCGCCGTCGCAGCATCCATCATGCTCGACATGTTGAAGCCGAACTTCAGGCCGACCATCACCGAGATCAGGAGGGTTCCGCCGAGCAGCAGCACGGCCTTGATGATCTGCACCCAGGTCGTCGCCTTCATGCCGCCGATGAGTACGTAGCTGATCATCAGTGCGCCGACCACGACGATCGTCAGGCTCTTGCCCAGCGGGTCGGTGACCCCCAGGAGCAATGACACCAACGCACCTGCGCCGGCCATCTGTGCGAGCAGGTAGAACAGCGAGACGGTCACGGTCGAGATGGCTGCGGCCGTGCGAACCGGACGCTGGCGCAGCCGGAAGGCCAGAACGTCAGCCATCGTGAACTTCCCTGCGTTACGCAGTGGCTCGGCCACGAACAGCAGCACGACAAGGTAGGCAACGAGGAATCCAACGCTGTACAGGAAGCCGTCGTATCCGTAGAGGGCGATCAGACCGGTGATGCCCAGGAACGACGCGGCGGACATGTAGTCACCTGAGATGGCGACGCCGTTCTGAATCCCGCTGATGGAGCGACCGGCTGCATAGAAGTCCTCGGCCGTCTTTGTTCGCTTGCCCATGTAGACGGTGATTCCGAGGGTGACGGCGACGAAGGCGAGGAACAGCGCGATGGACAGAACTCGCTGCCCGCCCTCGACGGCCGGTGCCTCCGTGATGATGGATGTCAGGGTCATGTTCATGCCTGCTGCTCCTTTGTGCCAGCGGCAACGAGCTCGTCGAACTCGGCCTTCAAGAGGTTCGCCTCGGGATCGATGGCGCGGTCTGCGTACCGGGTGTAGAGCCAGGCGATGAGGAAGGTGGTGACGAACTCGGAGAGGGCGAAGACCATGCCGATGTTGACGGCCCCCCACACAGGTGTGGCCATCCACTCTGGTGCCCAGCCGGCCGCGATGATCAGCAGGAAGTAGTAGGTCAGGAACACCACGCCCATCGGGAAGATGAAGATCCGATACCGGTGGCGCAGGTCCTGGAACATGGGTGTTCGCTCGATGACCAGGTACGGGTCATCACCCTGGCCTGTGTCGGGAATGTCGGAGTTCTTGCTCACAGCAGTCACCTCGCTCATGTATGTCGCGCCCGGCACTCCTGCGCGGTGCACGGAGTCTGGTGCGGCGCCAGGGCCTGCGCTAGGGATGTGGCGAGTGCACGCGTTCGTCGGCGGAGCTTTTGCGCTGGAAGGCCGAACAGCCGCAGAGACAGACCGTGAACGGTCGATTCCTGGCGGTCAGCGGTTGCGTGCCGTGAATCCCTGTTCGGGCAGCTGCTCGGGAGTGTGCAGCAGGGCGAGGGTGCGGCGGGTGTGCGGGGGAATCCGGTCAGGAGTCAGAAGCGACACGATGATCGCCACGGCGAAGGCGATCGGCACCGACCAGGCAGCGGGCTCGATCAGCAACGTGCCCCACCAGCTGGTGAACGGGCCGAGCAGGAGGGCCGAGGTCACGGCGGTCACGGCAAGGGTTCCGCCGACGATGAGGGCAGCGAGGGCGCCCGGCACGCTGAGACGGGGCCACCAGATGCCGAGAAGCAGCAGTGGGCAGAAGGTCGAGGCGGCTACGGCGAAGGCCATGGCGACCGTCTCCGCGATATTCAGTCGGCCGGCTGCCAGGGCGAGGATCAACGGAACGACGACGGCGATGACCGTGCCCTGACGGAACCGGCGCACGCCCGAGTGCGCCCGCCGTGCTGACCGTCCGAACTGCCCCAGCACATCCTGCGACAGGACGCCGGCGACCGATACGGCCAGGCCGCTCGCCGTCGAGAGGAAGGCTGCGAAAGCCCCGGCCGAGACGAGCGCCGTCAGGAGTTGCCCCCACGGCCCCGGGACGACGAGTTCGGGCAGAACGAGAACGACGACATCAGCCTGGCCGGTGGCGGCGAGTGCCGGTGCGTAGGCGCGGCCGAGGGCGCCGATCACGGGAGGGAACAGGTAGAAGGCCGAGAGCAGCATCAGCACGACGAGGGTCGTCCGTCGGGCACTGGCACCGTCGGGATTCGTGTAGAAGCGGACGAGGATGTGTGGCAGTCCCATGGTGCCGAGGAAGGTCGCGACCACGAGCGAGATCGTGGTGTAGACCGCCAGGTCCCGTCCCCCGAATCCGCTGAGCGGCACCTGCCAGCCTTCCGTAGCGAAGGCGGGTCCCTCGTCGCGGTACCAGACGACGAGCAGGGTGATGGCCGGAAGGGCGATCGCGGTGAGCTTGAACCAGAACTGGAAGGCCTGCACGAAGGTGATCGACCGCATCCCACCGGCGACGACGGAGACGATAACTGCGACGGCCACGACCAGCTTTCCGACCCAGTCGGGTGCGCCGGTGAGGATGCTCAAGGTGAGGCCTGCACCCTGGAACTGCGGCAGCAGGTAGAGCCAGCCGATGATCACGACGAGTGCTGCGCTCACGCGGCGCACAGCGAGGGACTCCAGCCGCGCCTCGGCGAAGTCCGGGATCGTGTAAGCACCGGACCGGCGAAGCGGCGCCGCGACGAAGAGCAGGAGCACGAGGTAGCCGACGGTGTATCCGATGGGGTACCAGAGCATGTCGATGCCGTACAGGTAGACCAGTCCGGCGATACCGAGGAACGAGGCGGCAGACAGGTACTCCCCGCTGATCGCGGAGGCGTTCCAGAAGGGGGTGACGGTGCGCGATGCGACGAGGAAGTCGGATGTCGATCTCGAGACGCGGGTGCCCCACAGTCCGATGGCAACGCTCACCAGCGTGATGAGGCCGATCGCGATGACATCTGCATTGCTCATGCGTCGTCCACCAGCACTCGATAGCGCTGCTCGTGACGCTCCGCGGCCCGGGTGTAGACCCAGCCGCTGGTGATGATGGCGGGGAACACCCCGGCAGCCAGCACCAGCCAGCCGAGCGGCACGCGTGCGACGGTGATGTCCTGCAACTGCGGCACCGCGATGAGCAGGACTGGCACCCCCAGGAGAACGCCGACGGCGAAGGCGCCGGCCGTGAGTGACAGGCGTAGCTGGGCCGTGATGAGGGAGCGGAGGATCGCATCGTCCGGGCCCGCGTCTGCATTCGCAGCGGCCGTGATGCGTGCCCGTTGCGCGGCCTGCGTTCGCGGATGCGACACCCTGACTCGCCGGATCGGCTCGGTCACCCGGATATCACCGGCCCAGGCGTGCGGAGCGAACGAGCAGGTCGCGCACCGCCCGAGTGTGGCGTCGTGACACCTCGAGCTGGTTCTCGCCGATGCCCAGTGACAGCCGTCCGTTGTCGTGGCGGACCTCGTCAATATGCGCGAGGTTCACGATCCAGCTGCGATGGATGCGCACGAACCCGGCCGAAGCCCACTCCTCCTCGAGCATCGCAAGCGACACCCGCACCAGATACCTTCCGGACGCCGTGACGAGTCGCGCGTAGTCGCCGTGCGACTCGACGAACAGCACGTCGGAACGCTGGATGAAGCGTGTGGTCCCGCCGACGTCGACGGCGATCTTCTCGCTGTCGATGACGATGGGCGCGAGCTGGTCGGGGATTGCCTCGAGCTCGTGATCGTGGGCGCTCCCCGGCGGTGGTGCGCCGGTGCCACGGGCGATGATGCGGCTGACGGCCTCGTGAATGCGATCGGGACGGATCGGCTTGAGCACGTAGTCGATCGCGTCGAGGTCGAAGGCCGCAACCCCGTGCGTGTCATGTGCCGACACGAACACGAACGGTGGGGGGCTCTCGTACTTCCGCAGGATCCGTGCCACATCAAGACCGTCGAGTCCTGGCATGCTGATGTCGAGGAACACCGCCGCGACGTCCGTGTCAGTGAGGATTCGCAGGGCCGCCCCGCCGTCCTCGGCGATGAGAACCTCGCCGACGCGTGCATCCTGCGCGAGCAGCCACGCCAGTTCATCACGGATCGGCGCCTCGTCATCCACGATGAGGATGCGCAGCGGCTCTGGGGTAGTCATACCCGTACTCCCGGGTGGTACTTGGGGAAGCGAAGAGTGACCGCGGTCCCTGCCTGCGGGGCCGTCTCGATGACCAGACCGTACTCGTCGCCGAACACGGTCCGCAGCCGCTCATCGACATTGGCGATGCCGAGTGAATCGGTGCTGACCGTCCCGGCGAGGATGCCGCGGATGTGCTCGGGATCGGCTCCGGCACCGTCGTCCTCGATTCGGACGACGCACTCGCTGCCCGCGTCCTCGGCGATGATCGTGACGCGCCCGATCCCTGGTTTGCGTTCGACCCCGTGCTGGACGGCGTTCTCGACGATCGGCTGAAGGCACAGGAACGGCACCACGACCGCGAGCACCTCGGGCGCCACCCGGACGGTCACCTGCAGTCGTTCGCCGAAGCGGGCCCGCTCGAGGGCCAGATAGCGGTTGATCGAGCGAAGCTCCTCGGCCATCGTCGTGAACTGACCGTGCTCCTGCAGCGAGTAGCGCGTGAAGTCGGCAAAGTCGAGGAGCAGTTCGCGTGCATTGTCCGGGTCGGTGCGCACGTAGGACGCGATCGCCGTCAGGGCGTTGAAGATGAAGTGCGGGGAGATCTGGGCGCGCAGTGCCTTCACCTCCGCGTTGGCCAAGCGCTGGCGCAACTGGGCAAGTTCGGCGAGCTCCAGTTGCGATGACATCCACTCGGCGACTGCGGTCGTCGCGGGCGCGAATGATGGCCCCACGTCGGACCCGTACGCAGCGAGTGTTCCCACGACCTGCGAATCGACGACCAGTGGTGCGATGACGGCGACGTGTATCGCGCAGTAGGGATGCCCGCACTGGATGCGCTGGGGGTTCAGCACCTCTGTGCGACCTGTGAGCAGGACATTGCGGGCGTGGCCTGCGGCCATGGCTCCGTGATGGTCGCCTGGCCCCTCCCAGGCGAGCAGGCTCTCGGTGCTCGTGATCGCGACTGACACGTCGCCGAGGAGCAGCCGCAGTGGTCGGCTGGCCTGCTGGGCCGTCTCCGGCGTCAGTCCGGCGCGCAGCGCCTGGGCCGCCTGCGCCGCGGTGTGCAGGGTGGCGTAGGTGGTGTCCTCAGTCAGGGCGCCGAACCCCTGCTCCCTTCGGGTTATCCGCCAGATGGCACCGGCCGGAACGACCACGAGCAACGCCACGGCGAGAAGGATCAGGATCCAGGACGGCACGCGCGCGACGCTACCGGTCTGCGAGGGGGCCGTATAGCGTCACCTGCCGTGACCCACGTTGATTCGCGCTCCGACCCGCTGGCCGTGCTGGCGAGGGACGAAACAGTTGCCGCCGCGCTCCTCGCCGCCCGCGAGGAGGTCGACGCCCTGCTGTGGCGCCGGGATGTTCGAGGTGCCGCGGCCGAGGTTGCGTCGGCCTCGATCCAGCGTGGCGCGCGGGATTCCGCGGCTATCGACGGGGCCGATGTCGCTGTGCCGGACGACTCCCCGATGGGTCGCGTCCTTGAGGCGGCCTTGCGGCTCACGGCGGCGGTTCCGACGCAGGTCGACGTGTTCTCGGCGGCTCCTCTGCAGGCCCTTGCCCAGCTGCACTCCCTCACGGCCTACGGCTTCTGCTCGGATGATGAGCTGGGCCGGCCGCGGCAGGGCGATGTCGCCGACGATCCACTCAACCTCGGCACGCTGGTGCCTGCCGGTGCGGCTGCGGAGCGGTTGGCCGGCCTGGCCGGGATGCTGACCACGCCAACCCAGGCACCGGCGCTGCTGGTCGCCGCCATTGCGCACGCCGAACTGGCTGTCCTGCGACCGTTCACCTGGGGATCGGGGCTGCTGGCCCGGGCATCGACCCGCCTGGTGCTGGCCGCACGTGGTGTCGATCCGTCGCTCTTCAGCATCCCGGAGCACGGCATGCTCGAACTCGGTCGGCCCGCCTACGTGAAGGCTCTCCGTGCCTACGCGACCGGCAGCCCCGCCGGAGTGTCGGAGTTCATCGTCTGGCAGGCCACGGCCGTGGCCATGGGCGCGAAGGCCGTCATCGTCCCATCCTGATCCCGACTCCATACCCCAGCGTCAAACCCAGCGCAGTGAATGACGCCGGGGTATGGAGTGAGCGATATCCACAGGTGTGAAGTTGGGCTGGCGGGCTGGGTGGGGGAATTGGCAGCCTGCCGGTATGCCCCGTCTCGCCGGTCCCGACCCGCAGTTGCCTGTGGTGTTCACCGCTGCGCAGGCCCGGCTGGCCGGCCTCACGCCCGACCAAATTCGGCAGCGGGTCCGGTCGGGCCGCTGGGTTGCGCTCAACCGAGGGGTGTACCGAAGGGCTGAGGCCACGATTCCCGACGACCTTGACGCATTCGCCGGCGCGCGTGTTGATCACGCACAGCGGGCTGTCGCCATGGCCTTGGCGAATGCCGGTTGCGTGATCGGATTCCACAGCGCTACAGCCGTGCACGGCCTGCCGTTGTTCGAGGCGCTGCCCGAACGAGTCGCCTTGGTCGCTCCTGAGGATGGATGGAACGGTCAGCGGCCCGGTGTCGTGATTCATCGCACGGAACTCGCGGACGATGATGTGGTCCACCTTCGGGTTCCGGTCACGAGCATCGCACGCACATGGTTCGACATCGCCCGGCATCACTCGTTGGCCGACAGTCTGGCCCTCGGAGATGCCGCACTGCGCCGTGGTGACGTCAGCCGTAACGACCTCCTTCGCGTCATGGCCCACTCGGTGGCGCGCCGCGGGACGAGACGGGCACGGGTGGCAGCGGGTCATCTTGATGCAGCGCGCGAGAGTGTCCTTGAGTCCGCATCCTGGGCCTATTTCGTCGAGCACGGGCTTCCGCTGCCGCGACTGCAGGTTGAACTGCGCACCGATGGCGGACGGTTCGTGGCGCGCGTTGACGTGCTGTGGGACCAGGCGCGGCTGGTGGGTGAGTGTGATGGCCGGCTCAAGTACGCGGTGGCGGACGACCTGTATCGCGAGAAGCGGCGCGAGGACGAGATCCGGTCGCTGGGCTACGGGGTCATCCGCTGGGGGATGGCCGACCTGCGCGACCCTGCGCTGGCGGCGCGGATTCGCCGACTCCTTACGTGAGCGTCACACCCGCGGCTGGGACTGACGCTGGGGTATGGAGTCGCGATTAGGCGCGGGCGCCTCGACGGCGGGCGTACCAGGTGATGCCCAGGGCGACGGCGCCGATCGCAACGCCGGCCCCGGCGGCCACCGCCTGCCGCTTGGTCGTCTGCTCGCGCATCGCGACCGGCTTGGCGAAATCGCGGATCGGCCAGCCGCGCTCGCCGGCGAGCTTGCGGAGCTCGGCGTCGGGGTTCACGGCCACCGGGTGGCCCACCACCTCGAGCATCGGCGCATCGGTGTGGGAGTCGCTGTAGGCGTAGGACGACGGGAGGTCGTAGCCGCGCTCGTCGGCCAGGCTCCGCATTGCCTCCGCCTTGTTGGGCCCATACGCGTAGAAGATGATCTCGCCGGTGTACTCGCCATCCTCGATTGCCACCTGCGTGCCGATGGCGAGATCGGCTCCCAGCCGCGCGCCGATCGGTTCGACGATGTCGGTGCCGGACGACGAGATGATGATGACGTCGTGTCCGGCCGCCTTGTGCTCGGCGATCAGCTGAACGGCTTCCTCGTAGACCATGGGGTCGACGATGTCGTCGAGGGTCTCGCCGACGATCTGCTGCACCTTGTCGGCATCCCAGCCCGTGACGAGCTTCGACATGTACTCGCGCATCGTCTCCATCTGGTCGTGATCGGCACCGGATGCGAGGTAGACGAACTGCGCGTAGGCGCTTCGGATCACGTCGGTGCGCCCGATCAGGCCCTCCTTGTAGAAGGGACGCGCGAAGGCGAACGAGCTCGACTTGGCGAGGATCGTCTTATCGAGGTCGAAGAAGGCGGCGGCCTTGGGTCCCCCGGCGACGATGGGTGCGGCGCTCTCCGTCATGCGACCACGGTACTGCGTAGGGCTGACCCACAGGCGTGACGCGGGCGTGTCAGCCGTCCACAGCCGGCCGATGGCGGTGGCTCCAGATCGATTCCGGGGCAACCCTTTCGGTGACGAGGGAGGACACCATGGGAGCACGACCGCTGCTGGTGAGCAACGATGCCGAGCTGATCGACGACGTGCTGCGCCTTGCCGCGGCCAACGGTGTGGATGTGCATCTGTCGACGGATGCCGAGGGTGCACGAAGCCGGTGGCAGCTCGCTCCGCTGGTCCTCATCGGTGGCGATGTGGCGGCATCCGTCGCCGGCGCCGCGATGAGCCGGCGCCGCGATGTCGTCGTGATCAGCCGGTCGCCGACGCCGGAGGACTGGCAGCGGGCCGTGCTCCTTGGCGCCGAGCACGTGGTTTCGCTGCCGGAGGGTGAGCGCTGGCTCATCGACCGGCTCGCCGACAGTGGCGAGGGCGTGTCGCGCGATGCTCGCGTCGTTGTCGTGGTCGGTTGCGGGGGAGGGTCCGGTGCCTCGACATTCGCCGCGACCCTTGCCCTGGCTGCCGCGTCACGATCCTCGCGTGTCCTGCTTGTGGACGGTGATCCGCTTGGCGGGGGACTCGACGTGCTCCTGGGCCTGGAGGATGCGACCGGCATCCGCTGGCCCGACCTGATCGAAGCACGTGGCCGGCTGAGCACGACGACGCTGAGCCAGTCCCTCCCGCTTGTCAGCGGAGTCTCTGTGCTCTCGTCCGCTCGAACCGGCCCGGCGACGATTGATGTCAATGGCCTCGCCGCGGTGCTCGATGCAGGCGTACGTGGGTATGACCTCGTCATCGTTGATGCCTGTCGGCAGTTCGATGCCGCGACGGAACTCGCGCTGGCCCGTGCAGACCAGACGATCATCGTCGCGGCAACGCGGGTTCGGGCCACCGCTGCTGCGGCCCGGCTCGCGGCCGAGCTTGCGCCAAGATGTGCCAGCCTCGGTGTCGTCATTCGCGCGGAGGCCGGGGGCGTGCACGATGACGCGGTAACGGTGGCACTGGGCATCCCGGTCATCGGGCGGATTCCGTCGGTCAAGTCGGTGCCGTCGCGGGCCGACGAGGGCGAGCCGCCATCTCTGCGCGACAGCTATGGCCGCGCCTGCGCCGAAGCCCTGGCCGGCATCCTGTCGCCGAGGGGTCGCGCGGCATGAGCACCAGCTTGCTCGAGCGGGTTCGCACCCGGCTCGTCGAGCTCGACAGTGACGCGACACCGGCGCGGGTGGCGGCCGCGCTCCGGGCCGAGGGCCTCGTCCTGGGTGATGCCGCGGTTCTGGATCTCGTGCGCTCGCTGCGGCAGGAGCTCATCGGTGCCGGGCCGCTTGAGCCGCTCCTGCACCTGCCTGGCGTGACCGACGTCATCGTCAACGGTGCATCGGCCGTGTGGGTCGACTGCGGGGCGGGGCTCGAGCGCACGGATGTCACCTTCGACAGCGAGGCGGATGTCCGCCGGCTGGCTCAGCGCCTCGCCGGCTCCGCGGGCCGTCGGCTCGACGACGCGGCCCCGTTCGTCGATGCCCGCCTGCCGAATGGGGTTCGCCTGCACTGCGCCGTTCCGCCGATAGCAGTGGAGGGCACCCTCATCTCGCTGCGCATTCCTAACCGTGCGGCCTTCACTCTTGACGACCTGGTCGCCCGCGGCACGATCGACGAGTCAGTCGCTGACCTACTGCGGCGCATGATGCTCGCGCGGCTGGCGATCATCATCAGCGGCGGAACGGGCAGCGGCAAGACGACGGTGCTGTCGACTCTCCTCGGCCTGGTTCCATCGGACGAGCGCATTGTCATCGTCGAGGATTCGACGGAGCTCGCACCCGACCACCCGCACGTGGTCCGCATGCAGGCGCGCACGCCCAACGTCGAGGGCTCTGGCACCGTCACCCTCCGCGATCTCGTGCGCCAGGCGCTACGCATGCGGCCCGATCGGCTGGTCCTCGGAGAAGTGCGTGGGGTCGAGGTCATCGATCTCCTCGCTGCGATGAACACCGGTCACGAGGGCGGGATGGGAACGGTGCACGCCAACTCGGCAACTGATGTGCCAAGTCGGCTGGAGGCGCTCGGCCTGATGGCGGGAATCGACAGGCATGCCGTGCACGCGCTCATCGCTGCAGCAGTCGACGTGATCGTCCACCTGGGACGAGACGGCGACGGGAGACGGATCGTCAGCGGAATTCACGTACTGGTCCGTGACGACGAAGGCTTCGTGCGTGCTGTGCCGGCCCTGGCCCTCGACGGTGGTCGCCTGGCTGTGGCTGACGCAATGTCGACGCTCGACGTCATGCTCATGCGCACATGAGCGTGAGCGGCCACGTGCCTGAGGCGCTTGGTTCCGTGGCGTTGGTCGCACTCGGCGTCTGGCTGTGGTCTGTTCCACGTCTGGACCAACGCGTAGCCAGCATGTCGCGTGGAGGGCGAGCCGCGTCACCCAGCATCTCGATGCGGCTCTCCGTGCTTCGCGGCCACGTGACGTCGCGGATGTCATTCGGGCCAGCCGCGAGACGACGCGACGCGCGAGAGCGGCTCCGGGTAATCCAGGCGCTCAGCGCCCTGGCAGCCGAACTCGCGGCGGGGCAGCCACCGAGTGCGGCGATGAGGCGCGCGGGCGGTGAGCCATCGGTCTGGCCCGCGGCCCTCGGTGCACTTCTGCTGGATGGCGATGTCGTACCGGCGTTAGCCGCTGATGCCGTCCGACATCCCGTACTCGCGCAGCTCGCAGCCTGCTGGCAGGTGGGCGCGGACTCCGGAGCGGGGCTCGCCGCCGCTGTGGAGCGGCTCTCCGCCGCCGCCCGGTCTGCCGAGGAGGTCCGGGTTGACCTCGAGGGTCAGCTCGCGGGACCGCGCGCGAGTGCCCGGCTGCTCGCCGGACTTCCGTTCGTCGGCATCGCCTTCGGCATGATGCTCGGCTCCGATCCGCTCGCGTGGCTGCTCACGTCGATGCCGGGTCGGGCCTGCCTGGTCACGGGCCTCCTCCTGACCGCTGCGGGCACCTGGTGGACGGGCCGCATCGCGCGGCGCGTCGAGCGGCTGCTGTGAATCTGGTGGTGGCCGTCCTGGCCACGGTCGCGACGTGGCTGGCACTCGCTCCGACGCCCGAGCCGCGGCTGCTCAGGCTCCTCACCACCATGCCCGACGTGATCGGGCCCAAGGCCTCCAACCGTCGGGTGCCCACGCTGGTGGCGTCGGGGCTTGCGGCGGTGGGCGTATGGCTGCTGGTCGGTGGCGCGGCGGGAGCCATCCTGGCCGTGGCCTGTGTGGTTGTCGTACCGCGGCTGACGCGCACGATGGAGTCGCGTGCCACGCGCACGGCGCGTGAGCAGCTCGAGCGGCAAGCCCCTCTCGCGGCCGACCTGATTGCGGCCACGATGTCGTCGGGCGCGACGATGCGGGCCGCGCTGGCAGCCGTGGGAGCAGCCGTGGGCGATCCGACTGCCACTGTCGTGCGTCCGGTGCTGGCGGCTATGGAACTCGGTGCTGATCCACCGAGTGCGTGGCAGTCGGTCTCGTCATCGTCCGCGCTGGCGCCGATCCGTGATGCCATCGTGCGATCTGCTGAGACGGGTGCACCTCTGACCGCTGTGCTGACTCGCATGGCCGACGACATGCGACGCGAGCGGCAGGTGCAGGTTGAGGTGGCCGCGCGGACAGCCGGTGTACGGGCTGTTGCGCCCCTGGCGGCCTGCTTCCTGCCGGCGTTCGTGCTGATGGGCGTTGTGCCGGTGGTCGCATCGCTCGCGGGCGACCTGCTGTCGTGACGTCGTCGTCCACAACCCCCGCGCGTGATGGGCAGCCGCCCCCAGCTCGCATCAGCCCACTGCCGACTGGTGCTGCGAAGCACGAACGTATTCCCCACGACGGCCGCACCCGGCGGCTGCGGAGGGGGAGATCATGAAGAAGGTTGTCGCACGATTCATCAAGGAGCAGGACGGGATGTCCACGGCCGAGTACGCCGTCGGCACCGTGGCCGCCGCCGGACTCGGCGGGGTACTGATCAAGCTGCTGACGAGCACTGAGGTCCGTGACCTCATCTGGACCGTGCTCTCCAATGCGTTCAAGTCGATGTTCGGCTAGATGCCTGGGATTGCGCGCCGCCACTCAGCGCTTCGGCGCTGGGTGGCGGCGGATCAGCGGGGGATGGTGCTGCTCGAGACAGCGCTCGCCATCCCACTTCTCGCAGCCGTGGCTATCGCGCTTGCCTGGGGCATCTCACTCGGCGCGACGTCGATGGCCCTGGGCGATGCGGCTCGACTCGCGGCGCGCGAGATCGCCCGCGGGGTCGACGTGTCGGCGGCTGTCGCAGCAGCGCTGGCGGAAGCACCCCAGGCCGACGTGCAGGTGCACGAAGAAGGTGGATCCGTCGTCGTCACGGCAGTGCAGGATGTGCGGCCGCCTGGGCCGCTCTTGAGCGGACTGGCCGTGACACTGAGCCAGCGCGTAGCCGTGCCACGGGAGTGGACGTGAGTGCGGAGAAGCAGGAGACGGGCGCTGCTGTCGTGTGGGCGTTAGGGCTGGTGTCGCTGTTGCTGCTCGTCGGCCTTGCGTCGGTGGCAGCGACGGCGCAGGTCATCGCGCGCCAGCGCGCGGCCACGGTCGCTGACGTCGCTGCACTGGCCGGCGCCCAGGCTACGGGTGACGCGTGCGCGACTGTCGAAAGGTCGGTACTGGCGAACGGGATGGAACTCGCGGACTGCGCGGTCGACGGCCAAGACGTCGTCGTCGGCGTGGCGTCAGCGCCGCCCGCTGTCGTGGTGCGATTGCTCGGGTTCCTGGGGAGAGTGCCGCTGCCAGTCAGGGCGTCGGCTCGGGCTGGGCCGCCATCTCCGTGAGAGCGGTGTCGAGAAGCACGACGGCCAGCCGCTTATCAAGAGGGTTGTTGCCGTTGCCGCACTTCGGCGACTGGACACACGACGGACATCCGGTCTCGCACGCGCACTCGGCGATTGCGGTGCGGGTCGCGGAGAGCCACTCCTCGGCTACGCGGAAACCATGATCCGCGAAGCCGGCACCACCCGGGTATCCGTCATAGACGAAGACGGTCGGCTGTCCGGTGTCGGAGTGCATCGCCGTTGAGACACCGCCGAGATCCCAACGGTCACAGGTGGCGAACAGAGGCAGGAGCCCGATCGACGCGTGCTCCGCGGCATGCGCGGCACCGGGGATATCGGGCAGCGGTATCCCCGCCCC
>CAJAKT010000570.1 GCA_903940375.1 uncultured bacterium
CAGCCGGGGACGTCCTTCCCGTGGGTGCGGGCACGGGTACGCCGGGCCGCTCAGTTCCGGCTGAGTTGCGTCCGACGTTTCCCCGCGAGGTGGATGTTCGGATCGTTCTCGGCCTGTACGACTACCGGCTGACCGACGTTGGCATGAGTGCCCTCCTCGACAAGCCCTGGACCCTCACCCCGGTGGCGGACCGCATCGGCTTCCGCTACAGCGGTACGCCGCTTGACTGGCGCGAGCGAGTTCAGCCGTTCGGAGCGGGCTCAGACCCGTCGAACATCGTCGATGCGGGCTATCCGGTGGGCTCCATTCAGGTACCAGGCGGAGTCGAGCCGATCATCCTGCACAGGGACGCCGTGTCCGGCGGGGGCTACGCCATGGTCGGCACGGTCATCAGTGCAGACATGAATGTGGTGGGTCAGAGTTCGCCTGGCACCGTCACCTCATTCAAGGCGGTAAGCCTCGACGATGCCCTTGCGGCACGTGCTGCGGCGAAGACGCGCAAGCAGCAACTCGCCGGACTCTGGGCCTAGGGGGAATCGTGGAAGACGGGCTTCGTCCATCTGAGCGGCTTAGGTCACTGGGATGGACGCTGCCCTCTGCGCCTGCCCCAGTCGGGTCATACGTGCCCGCCAGGGTGCAGGGCGACCTCATCCTGGTGACCGGACAGTTGGCCTTCGTGAACGGTGAGATCCTGCATCCAGGGCTTCTTGGTGCCGAAGTCACGCCAGAAGAGGGGGCCGAGGCGGCGCGTGCGTGTGCGCTCAATTCCATCGGGGCGGCTGCTGGGGCGGCGGGTGGTGTGGACGCCGTCGGCGGTGTCCTGCAGATCATCGGCTTCCTGGCCACAGCACCGGACTTCACGGCGCACAGCGCTGTGCTCAACGGCGCCAGCGACGTCCTTGCAGCCGTGTTCGGTGTTGAAGGACGCCATACCCGCTCGAACGTGGGCGTTAGCACGCTGCCACTCCGCAGCCCGATCGAACTGCAGGTTACCTTCTTCGTCAGGAGCGTGTGAGTGCCGTGGCTACTCACGAGGGCTACACCGGGCCAACAATGACTGCCGCGATTCCGACAGTCATGATCGATGACGGCCGCATCAGGGTGACACGGTGGCAGTTCGATCCAGGCGCATCCACGGGTATGCACACGCACGAGTTCGACTATGTCGTTGTGCCCATCACTGGTGGCGACTTCATGGTGACACTGCCGGACGGCTCGACGTCAACGATGCTCCAGAAGCCAGGTGACAGCTACGCCCGACCGGTAGGGATTCAGCACAGTGTCACCAACGCTGGTCGGGCTGCGGCGTCATTCGTGGAGATCGAACTCCTGTAGCCACCGGCGAAATCCCGGGACTCACCCTAGGCATCTGAGCGGCGCCTGGCGCTGGGAGCAGCTTGAGTCCGAACTGGCGACACTTGACCTCGCCAGGCATCAACTGTTTCGCGAGGGGGCGCCCGCGGTGCCCGCGTGCAGGATCGGGCACCGGACGTCCCCCGTACTCCTCGTCGATGTACGACGCGCGCTTGACGACAGCCACCTCCTCACGCCACGCGACCAGGCGCGGGCATCGACGGCAGTCACAGATGGCCGCGTCGAGTGCGGCGAGGTCAGCCGGAGCAGGCACGGAGGAACGCGA
>CAJAKT010000571.1 GCA_903940375.1 uncultured bacterium
AATGCTGACGGCATCTGCGTGTGGTCATCCGACGAGTCGATCCGCTCGGGCATCACCATCGCCGATGCGTTCGCGCCGTCGGACACTGCTGCCGTCGCTGGGCTCCTGGTCTCGGATCCGGCCGGACCGATCATCGTGCGCATCCGTGAGGACGGCATTGCCGGTCGGTGGGTCTCGGTTGCATCGGTTCCGCGGGCCGGGGGCTGGCTGCTGCAGTTGCGGGGTGCCCATCAACTGGATCCGACGTCGGCGTCCATCGAGACGGTGACCGATGTCGTTGAGCGGGAGCACGTTCTCAACGAGGTGGCCTGGCTTCTCGCCGCGACCCCGCGGACGGGCCGGGAGATCGCCGTCGCCGCGTGCGATCTGGACGACTTCGAGGTCATCAACGAGGAGTACGGCCGTGAAGCAGGCGACGAGGTGCTGCGCATCGTCACGGGCCGCATCTCCGATGCCCTGCGCTCGGGCGACCTCGTCGCCCGTCTGGAAGACGATCAGCTCCTCGTCGTGCTGCGTGGTGTGCATCACCTGCGCGGCGCGATCCGCGTGGCGAACAAGATCCGCGCAGCCGTGGAGGACCCGATCGTCCTCCCGGTCGGGGAGATCAGCCAGACCATCAGCATCGGGGTCACGCTGATCAGCCGCGGTGAGAGCGTCGACAGCGTCCTCGAGCGCGCCGAGGGCGCCATGTCGATGGCCAAGGACGCGGGCCGCAACATCGTCATGTCGAGCCCGCCGATCTAGATCCAGCCGACCCTGCGCAGGCCTGTCGCATAGCGGAGTGCGGGCAGTCTCGCGACCCGTCTAGTTTTGCCGCATGTCGACGGCCCTCACGCGTGTGCGCTCCGCGTGCGATGAGATGACTCGGGCCGGCGGCCCGATCGCGGTGGCGCAGCTCGCGGCGCACCAGCACTGCAGCACCCGCCAGCTTCAACGTGATTTCGCCGATGTCCTCGGCATCACCCCCCGCCACTTCGGGCAGGCGCTGCGAACGGATCACACGCGGGCCGCACTCCGGTCGTCGGGCTCGGTGCTCGACGCGGCCTTCGCGGCTGGTTACGGGTCGGTCCGCGGCTTCTACGAGGAGGCAGCGCAACGACTGGGGATGACTCCGTCCGACTACGCCGCGGGTGCGCCCGAGCTGGTCCTGCTCTGGTCGGTGACGGCCACGCCGGTCGGTGACGTGATCGCTGTCGCCTCTCCGCGGGGGCTCGCCTCGGTGCGAATCGGGAATGCGACGGACCTCGAGGACGAGATGCGACGCGAATTTCCCAATGCGAGGCTGGACCGCGATGATGCGGCGATGAGCGATGTCATGTCCGCGCTGGGTGCACTGGCCGCAGGCGGGACTGCGCCGGAACTCCCCGTTGACGTGCACGGCACGGCGTTCCAGGCCCGCGTGTGGAGCGCCCTGCGTGAGATCCCGGCCGGTGAGACGCGCACTTACTCGCAGGTGGCGGAGGCCATCGGGAGTGCGTCGTCCGTCCGAGCAGTCGCCCGGGCCTGCGCCACCAACCGCGTGGCCCTGGCGATCCCGTGCCACCGCGTCGTGCGTGCCGACGGAAGTCTCGCTGGGTACCGCTGGGGCCTGGCGGTCAAGGAATCGCTGCTGGCGAGCGAAAGCGTGTGACCCACTCGACGCGCTCCTGGTTGCCGTGGTACCTGCTGTTGGCCCTCATCTGGGGAAACTCGTTCGTATTCATCAAGATCGGGCTGGGGTCGCTGACCCCCGCCGGTGTGGTGTTCAGCCGGCTGTTCCTCGGCATGATCACGATGCTCGTCATCAGCGCTGTCATGCGCTCGCCCCTGCCACCTCGCCGCTACTGGGGACGCCTGTTCATCGCAGCATTCCTGATGACGGCCGGTGGCTGGTTCCTGTTCGCCTTCAGTGAGCAGTACATCTCGTCCGCGCTGGCCGGGATCATGAACGGTGCCACGCCGCTCATAGCGCTGCTCGTCATCCTCATCGCGTTCCCGGAGGAGAAGCCGACGCGCCAGCGGATCGTCGGGCTTCTGATCGGCTTCGTCGGCGTGCTCATCGTGGTCGGGATCTGGCAGGGTCTGGGTGCCGCGACGTGGATCGGCATCGGTGCATGTGTTCTGGCGGTCACGTTCTACGGCATCTCGTACCCGTACGTTCGTCGTCACCTCGCCAGCGGGTCGGGTGCTCTCGGTCCGATGACGTTCGCCACGGGCCTGATGATCATGGGCACCCTGCAGATCGCTCCTGTTGCAGCCCTGACCGGCTACTCGCACGCACCGATCACACTGCCAGTGGTCCTTGCGATGCTGATGCTCGGCTGCGTGGGCAGCGGCATCGCATACATCCTCAACTACCTCATCATCCACCGCTCCGATGCGACCACCGCGAGCACTGTCACGTACGTCATCACCCTGGTCGCGGTGGTGTCGGGTGCTCTGGTCCTCGGTGAGGACATCAGCTGGAACCAGCCGGTGGGCGCAGCGCTGGTGGTGTTCGGTGCGGCCACAGCGCAGGGGCTGATCAGGCCGCCACGATTCGCCCGCAGCTAGCGCATCGGCAAGAATGGCGCAGCCATGAATCCCTCCCCCGTTGATACCGACGTCCTCGTCGTCGGAGCCGGTCCTGCCGGCTCTTCGACCGCTGCGTGGGCCGCGCGTGCCGGACTCGACGTCACCCTCGTCGATGCGGAGACCTTCCCCCG
>CAJAKT010000572.1 GCA_903940375.1 uncultured bacterium
CGATGACGGTCATCGAGACGTAGCCGTTCTGGGCGTACGACTGCCACGGATCGCTGAGGCCCAGGCCGCTCAGCTGGATCCCGGCGTCCTCGAAGAGCAGGTAGCAGGAACTGCTGTTCTGCGTGTTGTCCATCGTGATCGTCAGGCCGGTCGCACCGGACTTCGTGATCGGCAGGGTGGCCGTCACGAGCTGGTAGGTCGGGTTGGCCACGAAGGTCGTGGCCGCCGACTCGAGCCCGGAGGAGAGCGTGATCCGGCCATTGAGGTAGCCATTTCCGCAGCCGGAGCCCTTCACCCACGCCGTGGCGGTGTAGGTGCTGCCGACCTTGGGCGTTGCCGCCGCGGTGTACGACGTTCCGATCGAGTAGCCCCCGCTGGGCGTCAGGGCCATGTAGCCCATGCCGGTCTCACCGGCGTCGTTGTGCGCACTACCGGAACCGTTGACCAGCTTGATCTCTCCGCCCAGGTTCGTCCACGGGGTCGGATCCGCCAGGTCGCTGACGGTTCCGTTCTGGTCGGACTGCTGCCCGGTCGCCAGGATCGAGACATCATCGATGAGCACGGTCTCGTACTGATTCCCGATGATGTCGACGTTCAGGCGAAGGTTCGTGTGGCCCGTGCCATTTGTCGTCAGGGACTTGGTGTACTTCGTCCAGGTCGAGCCCGTGACGACCGAGGTCCACTGCTCCTCCACCGTCCCGCCCACGGTGCTGAGCTTCATGTCGACGTTGACATCGGTGGCGCTCTTCATCCACGCCGTCACCGTGTACGTGGTGCCCTGAGCCGGCGGCAGCAGGTCGTAGTAGACCGAGGCCTTGTCAGTCCTGCGGGTCGTGAGGGACAGGGCTCCCGTGCCCGCGTGCGCGTCACTCGAGACGATCTGGACGGCGTCGACCGCGGACGGGGAGGACACCCACGGCGCCGCAGCGAACACCTGATCGTCGACGTCGATCTCGACACCCGAGTTGACCATGTCGAGGAAGCCCGGACGGAGGTCGGTGTGCCCCGCGTTGGCGATCTTCAACGACACCGTCACGAGCTGCCACGTGCTGGTCGCCGTGAAGCCCACCGCATTCGACTCGTACGGGAGCGGGTCGCTCGGTGGGGTGTCGATGAACAGGTTGCCGTACACGTTGCCACCGCGCGAACGCACCCACGCCGAGTAGCTGTAGGTCATGCCGGCATCCGGCTGCTCGCCTGTCGTGTACTGCGCGTCCCAGTTGCCGGTCGTCCCCGTCATCGCGACATAGCGGCTGCCGCTGTGCGCGTTCGCCGGGTCGTTCTTCGGCGTCACGTAGGTCGTGCCCTGGTAGACGTTGAACTCGTCCCACCGCGTGCCCTCGCTCGAGCAGAGGGAGTCCGGCACCTGGCCGAACGTTCCCGAGTGCGGGAGGCTGCTGGTGGCCGCACCGACGTTCACCGTCTGGTTCCACACCACCTCTCCGGTGTCGAGGCGGGTCAGCTTGCCGGTGACCCAGTTCCCGTATGCGGTGACGCGCATCTGGTACCAGACGTTCTGCGCAAGGTCGGGCATGAAGTTGCCGCTGGAGTTAAGCGCCCTCGACGTACCGCCGCTCACCTGCCAGAAGCCGCCGTCGCCGTTGGCCGTCTGCGCCCTGAGCGAGAAGCCGGTCGCCGAGGTGCCGGAGCCGTTGAGCCAGAACCCGAACGAGCCCATGTCGCGCTTGTTGTTGCCCGTCAGGTGCATCGTGTTGATCGACACGTCGAAGTCGCCGTTGGCGTAGCCGTAGGTGCCGGTGTTGTACTTCCAGTAGTTGCTCGAGCAGCCGAGGTTCTTCAACGTGTTGCCGAAGTCGTAGGTGTTGCTGACCCCGCTCCCCTTCTCGATCGGGGGCATCACATCGAAGCGGTCGAGCAGCGACGGCCGGTTCGTGTTCGGGATGGTCACCACGGAGCTCGCCGAGTTCAGCACGAAGGCCATCGAGTCGAGGGTGACGCGGCCACCGCCATCGATGGGATCGAGGGTGACGGTGAACCCGGTGCGGCACGATGTGCCGGTGACGGGCAGGAACACCTGGGTCCACACACCGGTGGACGTGAAGACCTGCGACGTCGTTGACGTCGACTGTGTCGAGCACCCGCTCGCGGTACCGGTCTGGTTGACGTAGAGCCCGATCCGGCTGTTGCTGCCGTCCGGCGACTTGATCCAGGCGGAGAGCGTGTAACTCGCATTCAGCGACGGTGCCCACGGGATGTTCTGCGACAGCCCGGTGTTCGACGTCGAGCCGTTGTTGTTCTTCAGGATGTACGACGCCTGGCCGATCGCGGTCGAGGGCGCGTTGTCTGACGGACTCGTGGCGGTGAAGTCGAAGCCGCCCGCGACGTCCCAGCTGCTGTGGCCGGACTCGAGGTCGCCGTTGATGAGTGCGTTGCCGTCCTCGGCATTGCCGTTGTCGAGCAGGTTGCCGTTCGAGCCGGACTCGAAGTCGCCGTTCGGCATCAGCTCGGGCTGGATGTTGGTCTCGAAGTCCGCATTGGTGACGAGGTTGCCAGTCGCGTCAGCTGCCTCGAACGTGCCGTCGCTCAGGACGCTCTTGTTCGGCTTGCCGTCGAAGGAGCCGTCGATCAACGAGTTGCTGACCGGTTCGAAGTCACCGGAGGGCAGCAGGGTCGCGGTGTCGAAGCCACCGTTGAAGTCGATGGCCGATGCTTCCTTGACCCCGCCTCGCACGTCGAGGGTGAGCTTGACGATGTACTTGCCGCCGCTGATCTCGCCGAGCAGTGTGGCGGTGACGGGATAGGTGTTCCCGGAGATCGACATGGCGGCGTCGACCTCGAAGCTGAGGACATAGTCGTTCCCGGCCTTGCCGATGTGGATGCCGACACCCGTCAGGGTGAACCCGGAGTCGCTCAGGTTCACCGCGACTGCCGTGTCGAGGGAGAAGTCGCTGCCGTCATACCAGCCGTTGGCCGTGACGGTGGCCGGCTGGTTGCCCGCCCCGATGCCCTGCATCGTCTCGGCCGGGATCTGCATCGAGGCCGTCAGGTAGCTCGTGTCGGCGCCGAGGGTGAGCTCGGTGCCGTTGAGCACCACGACGGGCTCGGAGTCCATGCTCGTCCACGCGAAGCCGGCCAGGGTCGTCGAGTCGACCTTCACGCCGTCCGCGGACTCCGTCGCCGGGACGTCGCCGCCCATCGCGACCTGAGCCATCACGACGCCGTCCGGCGACCACTCAACGGCACCCTGCGTGGAAACGGTGCCGACGTTCGGCACATCGATCTTGAAGTCGCCGCTGAACTCGATGCCGAAGCCGTTGTTCGCATCCGACAGGTCGGGCATCTCCAGTCCGGAGATCTCGTCATCCTTCGTGCCGTACCAGATGGCAAGGTCGGAGTTGTTGACCGTGATGCCGTTCCAGGTCTGGTTGCCCGCTGACGCATCGAAGCGCGCCCACTTGGCATCGGCGGTGAACGCACCGTTCATCGTCAGGTCGAGGGTCGGGCTGGGGAAGTGCAGCGCACCGTTGGTGAAGCCGACGTACACCACACCGGTGGTACCGGGGCAGTGCTCCGTCAGCGGGCACTCGTCGGTCAGGGAGAAGCCGGTCTTGCCGTTGACGCCGGTCGAGATGTTCTTCCAGTCGACCTCGTCGATGTACATATTCCAGACGAGGTCAGCCTCGACCGACTGCACAGTGCCGTGGAAGGAGCTGGTCTGGATGGTCAGGCCGGAGAAGGGCACCCAGGGGTCGCCCTGCGTCGAGGCGACGGTGAGCAGCCAGTTGTTCTCGTCGCTGTACTCCAGGGTGCAGCCGAGCGTGAAGGAGCTGCTGTCGCTCAGGGCCACATCGACACTGCCCGAGATGGTGGTCGTCGACGACGAGTCTCGCAGCTGCATCCTCGTGAGCTTGCTGCCGTAGGGCTGGGCGGCCTTGTCGGAGGCCTGTGCGGAGAGGCTCCTGGGCGTCTTCTGGCCACCGGAGAAGCCAATGGATCCGCCCTTCATCCCGAGTCCGCCACCGAGCGGAACCTTGCCACCGGCTGCCTTGGCGATCGACCCGGACATCGAGTAGTACGGCTCAGTGCGCGCGATGCCGTTGCTGACGTAGCCCGCGCTCTCATACGTTCCGCCGAACGGGATCGCGCCGCTGCCCACCTTGACCGAACCGGAGGCGGTCAGCTTGAAGCCACCGGAGGAGATCGAGTCGCCGCTCAGGGTGATGGCGCTGCCCTTGTTCGACATCGTGTAGGCGACGGATCGCACCACCGTCATGCCCTGACGGTTGGGGTTCGCGAACTTGATCGACATGGTTGTCGACGGGGTCCAGCCCGTGGGCAGCCCGGCGAGCAGGGCGCCGTTCGCCGTCAGGGTCACCGATCCCGCGATCGACGCAGGCGTGATCATCACGTCACCAAGGGCGCTCGGGAAGGCCATCACCATGTAGACCAGGATCAGCGATAGCACGATGCTGATCAGGAGTTCCTGGAAGGCTTTCTGCTGTTCCTCGAACTCGCCACTGAAGACGATGGCGAAGTCCCGCGGTACCGGCACCGCCTCCAGCTTCTGCCGGATGTCGCCGATGACCGAGCTCATGTCGCGACCGCTGAGGTTGGCGCGCACCTCGACGACGCGCTCCTGGTCCTTGCGGTCGATGTTGGCCGGACCGGTGCGGGGGGTGACGGTGACGACGTTGCGCAACATCACCGGCTCGCCGTCGGCGTTGGCAACCGAGAGGCCGAGGATGTCGTCCATGGTCAGGGTC
>CAJAKT010000573.1 GCA_903940375.1 uncultured bacterium
ACCGGGATGTCATCCGCCGTCGTCGCGACGAGATGAACGAGCTGGGTGTCCGCGTCCGGTGGGCGGGTCGCCGGCCCAAGCTGTGGCGCAGTGTCATCAACGAACTGGAGGAGGCCGAGCAGCTCACGGCCAAGAACACGAGGCTCGCGTTGACGATGTGCGTCAATTACGGAGGGCGGGCGGAGATCGCCGATGCGGCGGCGACCATCGCGCGCGCGGTGAAGGCGGGGAACATCGATCCGGACAGGATCGACGAGCGGATGATCGCCCGCTTCCTTGATGAGCCGGACATGCCTGACGTCGACCTCTTCGTCCGCTCCTCGGGGGAACAGCGCACGAGCAACTTCCTGCTGTGGCAGTCGGCCTACGCCGAGCTGGTGTTCCTCGACACCCTGTGGCCCGACTTCGATCGACGGCACTTGTGGCATGCGTGCGAGTTGTACGCATCACGCGATCGTCGGTACGGCGGTGCGGTGCCGAATCCACCGCCGTCGGCTGACCGGCCGCCTCGCAGTCGCCCATGAGCGGGGCCGTCTCCGAGACCAAGCGTGGGTGGCGTCTCACCGGCCTTGAGGCGCTGCTGGGACTCACCGCCGTGGTGGTGATCGGCCAGCGTTGGCTGGTGGACTCGTTCACGTCACCGGCGCTGCAGACGGGCGCGACGATATTCGTCTCGATCTTCGTGCAGGCGCTGCCCTTCCTGGTCCTCGGCGTCCTGCTGTCGGCTGCGATCGCGGCGTTCGTCCCGCCGACCCTGCTTGCGCGGGCGCTGCCGCGCAATCGTTCGGCCGCAGTCCCGGTCGCCGGGGCTTGCGGAATCCTGCTGCCCGGTTGCGAGTGCGCGTCGGTGCCCGTGGCGGGGTCCTTGATGGCGCGCGGTGTGGCGCCCGCGGCGGCCCTCACCTTCCTGCTCTCGGCGCCGGCCATCAATCCCATCGTGCTGGTATCGACGTTCGTTGCGTTCCCGGGCCAACCTCAGATGGTGCTGGCGAGGCTCGTCGCCTCCTTCGCAACGGCAGTCATCATGGGCTGGTTGTGGTTGCGTTTCGGGCGCCCGGAGTGGCTGCGGATGCCCTCTCGCACCCACCTGCAGGGGAGCACCTCGTGGCACACCTTCCGGCTCACCGCGACGCATGACTTCGTCCATGCTGGCGGTTTCCTGGTGATCGGCGCGCTGGCGGCCGCGGTGTTCAACGTGGCGATGCCGCCGCAGTGGATCGATGCCATGTCGGCCAACCCGCTGCTGGCCATTCTTGCGATGGCGACACTCGCGGTCCTGCTGTCGATCTGCTCCGAAGCGGACGCCTTCGTGGCGTCGAGCTTCACCTCCTTCTCGCTCACGGCACGGTTGGCCTTCCTCGTCGTCGGTCCGATGGTGGATCTCAAGCTGATCTCCATGCAGACCGGGGTGTTCGGCCGTGCCTTCGCGGTGCGCTTCGCCCCGACCACATTCGTCGTGGCCGTCGTGCTGAGCATCCTCGTCGGAGGGTGGCTGCTGACATGAGCCGCGAACTGCAGGGCGGAATCCTCATGCTCGTCGGGATCGTCACGCTCCGAGTCTCGTGGGGGACGACGTACCTGAACTACGTCAAGGAGGGAATGCGGCCGTGGCTCCTTCTGTCGGGCGCCGTCCTGCTGGTGCTGGGACTGCTCGCCGTGATCGATGCTGTGCGCGGTCGTGGTGACGAGGATGATCCGCAGGATTCGGAGGGGGAGTCAGAGGGGGAGCCCGGCGACGGGCACGTCCACGCGCATGGCGGACCTCGCACCGCATGGCTGCTGCTCCTGCCCGTCTTCACGCTGTTCGTGGTGGCCCCACCGGCACTCGGTGCGTATTCCGCATCCCGCGACGTCACCAACTCGGTTGCCGCGCCGCAGCTGCTGCCGCCCCTGCCGCCCGGGGATCCCGTACCGATGTACCTGTCGGACTACGTCACGCGGGCTGTGTGGGAGAAGGGTGTCAGCCTCGAGGGACGGACCGTGACGGTCACCGGCTTCGTGCTGCCGACTCAACAGGGCTGGCAGCTCGCCCGGCTGCAGATTCTGTGCTGCGCGGCTGATGCATTCACGTCGAAGGCGCAGCCGACCAACCTGCCGGCCGGATTCGCCCGGCCACCGGCAGACACGTGGGTGACCGTGACCGGGCATTGGGTGCCCGGGGGCGGAACGGAGTCGGGCACTGCCATCCCGCTGCTGGAGGTCGAGTCCATTGTCGAGATCGAACAGCCGGTGAATCCGTACGACTGACGGTCAGCCGGTCCCGGCGGTGCAGGAGGAGCAGCGCCCGAACAGTTCGATGGTGTGGCTGATCTCGGAGAAGCCGTGCTCCTCGGCAATTGCATCGGCCCATGTTTCGACGGCAGGTCCGGCGATCTCGACGGTACGACCGCAGTCGCGGCACACAAGGTGGTGATGATGCTCCGCACTGCACTGCCGGTAGAGCGTCTGACCCTCGTCAGTGACGAGCAGATCAACCTGACCGGAATCGGCGAGGGCCTGCAGGGAGCGGTAGACGGTTGTCAGGCCGATGGCTGTGCCCTGCTGGCGCAGTAGGTCGTGCAGTTGCTGAGCTGAGGTGAACTCCATCCGCCCTGCCAAGGCTGACTGCACGGCGGCGCGCTGTCGTGTCTGACGCTGCGGTCCTGTGGCCGGTGCACTGCCGCTCACGTGGCCTCCCTCCGTCGTCGTCGCACGGGCACGGCGATGACCGCCAGTACCGCGAAGGACAGTAGCGCGACGAGCACGATGGTGGGGCCAGGCGGGACTTCGACGTAGAACGAGCCGACGAGCCCGGTGAGGCTGGCAACAAGACCGAGCACGATGGCGAGAACCGCGGTTGCTCGGAAGGATCGGGTGACCTGCTGCGCCGCAGCGACCGGGACGATCATGATCGCGCTGACGAGCAGCAGGCCAACGACGCGCATGCCGA
>CAJAKT010000574.1 GCA_903940375.1 uncultured bacterium
CTTCCGCCCCAATCAGGCGCCGATCGTCAACGTGGTCGCAGCAGCGCTGGTGCTGGTCAGCATCCTCCCGATCTACGTGGCGCAGAGGTTCTCGAATGCTGATGAGACCGGCGGCGGGCTGATCTAGTCAAGTGGGCTGCGAACCGGAACTCTGCGCTCTCCCGGCGATGTGAGCGTGCGGGTATCGAGGTCGGGTCGGCCCGCGTCGAACGTGACCGTCACGGGCACTTCGCCGGTCGCCACGACTCGGGTGCCGGTTTCGGGTGACACCTCGATCCGTGCGGGCTGCGCTCCGGCAGTGGCCGTGGTGAACGTGATCTCCTGCCACGGCAGGCTCGGGCCGTCGAGGGAGATCCGAACCGGCACTCCGGCCTCGCTAGCACTCGGCGTGATCGTGAGCGCAGTCGATGGCCGCACGTAGACGAGGGTGCCGTGGCCGATGCCGTCGTCGTTGATGTGCTGCACAACGAAGCCCTCGGGAGGATCGCTTCGGTCGGCCGTGTGGATCTCGACGCCGTTGCCGATGATGACCAGATCCACCTCGGTGGACGTATCCGCGCTCGTTGCGATCACTGCGAGGGCAAATGCATTCGCGTCGGGATTGTCGGAGAACGGAGTCGTGAAGTCCGCCATCCGCACGGACATGGGGGTGTACTCGAGCCCGCCTGCACCGATTCCTGCCCAGCCACCATCCGCTTCAGGATTGCCAGACACCGTCGACTGGAAGTGCCAGCCTTCGGTCGATGCGTCGACGAGGACCCGACCCGGGCTACCGGGGTGGTTCGAGTCGTAGACCCATATCGAGAAGTACGGCTCGGCGTAGGTCACAGCGAACGGGGTGACCGAGTGCGCGCCCTGGCTTGAATAGAGCCCCATGGTGTTCGCGGTTCCGTTCCGCAGGCCCGCGACGACGTCGGCCACGATCTGGGAGGGAGGGAGGGCACGGGACGCGGATGCCGCGGCCGCGACCTCCGGCATCAGCTGGGTGGCCCACCAGTAGTCGATGCTGGCGACCAGTTCGGGGTTCTGCTTCGCCAGATCGCCGGCTGTCTGGGCACGTGGATCAACCTCTGCCACCTCCTCGAGCCCGGTGAAGAAGCGTTCGGCCTGAACAGACATGCCCTCGCATCGACCGTTGGCGAGCAGTTCGTTCATCTGAGCTGCCCACTGCACCGCCGCTGGCTGGGGTGCGCACGTGGAAGTGGTGGCATCGGTGCAGACATTGCGCGCACCGAACAGCGCGACGAGCGTCTCGACGTCGATGGCGTCACCGCTCGATGTGCCGGCCCAGTTGGGGAATTCGAACCCGTGCGGATCGGGCCGGAATCCGCTGTCCACGCACGTGGTTGGCGTGGGCGTGCCCTCGATGGTGGCACCCGGAGTAGATGCACAATCGAGGGCCGATGGGCTCAGGACGGTCACGAGGCGTGACGCGGCGAGGATGCCGATCGTCACGGCAACCAGTACGGCGATCGCGAAGGTAATCAGTCGCGTGCGGCGCACTCGTCAGCCCCTGGAGCTAGCAGTCGCGGTCGTTGACCTTGCCGGTCTTCGGCAGCTTGGTGTGGCAGAAGATA
>CAJAKT010000575.1 GCA_903940375.1 uncultured bacterium
ACCGAGTCTTCGTCCCTGTTCTGGTACGCGAGTGCCGCGCCGGCGGCGACAGGCATGCCTGCGCCGATGATGGCGAACGTAGGGAGGAGGCCTACCGTCATGTCACACAGGTGCATCGAACCGCCGACCCCTCCCGTGCAACCCTCGGCACGGCCCATGATCTCCGCCATTACGGTTCGAGGCGTCATCCCAAGAGCGAGTGCAACCCCATGTCCGCGGTAGGTGGCCGTGACGGCGTCCGTGGGGCGCAGAACGGTTGCCAGACCGACAGCCAGAGCCTCCTGCCCGATGCATAGATGTGTCGTGCCGTGGATGGTGCCGGCCGCGAACAGGCCATTGACGCGCTCCTCGAGATCACGGATCTCGACCATGCGGGCGTACTGTTCAACGGGATCCCCCGCCAGGGCTAGGCGCCGCTCGAGCGCGGTTCGGGTGTCAAAGGTCATCGGGCAATCCCCTCACGGATCCACCAGGGCTCGGGAACCAGCCCTGTGCGGAGATATTCGGTCACTTGAGTCGAGATCTCGGTGGGTCCCGGCAGGTACCGGGCCTCAAGATCCTTGGCGTAGGGCACAGGGACATCTGGCGCAGTGATGCGGAATGGAGCGGACTTGAGCGAGCCAAATGCGCGGCTGGTCACCGTAGCCAGGATTTCGCTGCCCCACCCTCCAGCCGCCGGCGACTCCTCGACAACCACAAGCCGCCCGGTCTTCTGCACTGAGTCGAGTACTGCCTGCACGTCCCAGGGCACGAGAGTAAGAAGGTCGACGATCTCGACGTCGAGGTCCGCCGCCTCAGCGGCTGCCAGGGCGGCCCCGGTCGTCTGCCCGAGAGTGACCAGGGTCGCGGCCGAGCCAGTGCGGACGACTCGCGCCTTGCCGATCTCTAGGACTCCCTCCTCCCCGGTCACGACCTCACCACGCTGTGCATACAGGGGCCGAGGCTCGAGCACGACGACCGGGTCGGGGTCGCGAACAGCGGCGCGCATCAGCCCGTAGGCCGTTTGCGGGTCGCTCGGTGAGACGACTTTCAGGCCGGGAGTGGCGCTCACCCAGTTTTCGAGGGTCTGGCTGTGCTGGCATCCGAATCCCAAGCCGCTGCCCACGGAGGCCCGCACAACCATCGGACAGGTCACCTGCCCGTTGCTGAGGTACCTGAACTTCGCTGCCTCAGTCACCAGCGCGTCCAAGGCGACTCCGAGAAACTCCACGAACATGATCTCCACCACCGGCCGAAGGCCCAGTGCGGACGCACCTACTGCTGCGCCCGTGAACCCCATCTCGGAGATGGGCGTATCCCGGACGCGCTTGGGCCCGAATTCCGCAAGGAGGCCATCAGAGGTCTTGAACGGGCCACCCGCGGCGGCGATGTCCTCCCCCATGATCATCACGGAGGCGTCCGCCCGCATCTCGTCGGCCAAGGCTGCGGTGATGGCCTGGGTCATTCTCATTTTCCCCATGTGACGGCCTTCCTCATTCGTGTGACGTTCGACTGACCCACCCCTAACTGGGCAGGTCAGTCGAACGAGATCCGATACT
>CAJAKT010000576.1 GCA_903940375.1 uncultured bacterium
CCTCGGCGTCTTCGGTGACGCACGCACGCGACTCGACCAGGCTCGCCGTCTCTTCGATGCGGCTGGCGACACCGAATCCGTCGCCAGCGTCGACGAGGTGCTGGCGAGCCTCGACGCCGCCGAACTCCTCGCCACCCCGGCAGGCGACTGATGGAGCTGTTCCTACGCCAGCAGTTCGAGCTGCTGCTGCAGGAGGCCACCGGCAACTTCACCGAGCGGCTTGTTCATCGGTGCGGCGGTCCGGACAATGCCCTGCGCATGCTGACAGAGGACCCCGAGGGCGAGGGAGTGCACCGCAGCGACTTCGTCCAGGCCTTCTTCGACGAGAACCTGCTCAGCAACCCGTCCGGCTGCTGCTTCGTACTCGAGGCCCTCGAGCGCCGCACTCTCCCGGCCGATCCCGGCGGACCCGTGGCCGATGTCGTCGACCGGCTCGCGAAGGCGGCCTTCGCCGACGTGCTCACCGCCATGACCGCCCAGCTCATCCAGCGCCAGCAGATCTACTCGTAGACGGGAACTGCCATGACGACCACTGCCGAGCCGCAGACATTCGACGACCTCGCCCAGCGCATCGACGAGCTGCGCGACCGCGTGCGCCATCAGGAGCCAGCCGTCGAGCAGCTCCTCGAGGACACCCTCGAAGCCATCACCGAGTTCAACAAGCAGGGCCTGATCTCGCTCGTGCAGTTGCTGCGCAGTGATGAGCGGGGCGGCGAACTGCTGTACGAGGCAGTCGAGCAGCCAGAGGTGATGGCCCTGTTCGTCTCGCACGGCATCATCCGCACCGACCGGACCATCGATGTCCTCCGCGTCGTCGAGCAGATCCGCCCCTACCTCGTGACGAGTTCCATCGAGATGTCCGTCGAGTCGGTACGCGGCGACACGGCTTACGTCCGCTTCGCAACCGGATGCAGTGCGCCCGACCAGGTGGTCAAGGACGAGATCATGGGAGTGATCATGCAACGCGTCCCGGGCCTCAAGGGCGTGCAGGAGGTCAAGGACGAGCCGGGCCGTACCTTCATCGGCCTGGACTCCATCTCCTTCGGTCCGCCGTCCGAGTGAACGACGTCACGCGCTCGGTCTCGATCGGTCGAGCCGCCTGGCTGTCCAACGCAGCCCAACCCACGACCGCGACTGCTGCGTGGTCGGCCGGCAACACGACCGCCCACCCGATCCTGCGTCTCGGCGGTGCCTCGGCCGGCGGGCTGGCACTCCCGCCGGCCGACCCGACCCCCAGCCAGCTGTACGCGCCGCGGGGGGTCTGGACCGATGGGACGCGCATCGTGGCGTGCGACACCGGCAACCACCGGGTGCTGATCTGGAACTCGATGCCGACGGTCGACGGTACGGATGCGGACGTCGTGCTCGGCCAGGCCGACTTCACCAGCGAGGGTCCGGCAGCGGGCGGCGCAGACACGGAGCGCGGCCTGTACCTGCCGACCGGGGTGACGGTCATCGACGGTCGCCTCGTCGTGTGCGATGCCTGGCACCACCGGATTCTCGCGTGGGACGCCATCCCGACCACGAACTTCGAGGCGCCGACGTGGGTGCTCGGACAGGCCGACCTGGCCTCCGTCGAGGCCAACCGCGGTGGCGAGCCGACCCTGTCGACGCTGTACTGGCCCTTCGGCTGCTCATCGATCGATGGCGTGTTCTGGGTGGCCGACACCGGCAACCGCCGGGTGCTGGGCTGGCGTACCGAGGGGCTGCCAGATCCCTCCCAGCCCGCTGACATCCTGCTCGGCCAGGACGACGGCACGGGCCGAGAGGACAACCGCGGCGAAGGCATCAGTGCGTCCTCCTTCCGCTGGCCGCATGCCATCGCAGGTGACGCACAGACCCTGTTCATCGCCGATGCCGGCGACCATCGTGTGGTCAGCTGGTCGCCCCCTCCCGTCGACGGCACCGAGCCTGCAGACGGCGTGCTCGGGCAGGACGACCTCGGCAGCATGGAGGAGTTCAAGATCCGGCCGCAAGGCGCCCAGCGGATGCGCTTCCCCTACGCCGCTGTCTCCGATGCCGAGCGCCTCTTCGTCGCGGACACGTCCAACAACCGGGTGCTCATCTGGCACGGGATCCCGCGGGGCGGAGCCGGACAGCCCGCCGACACGGTTCTCGGCCAGCCCGACATGGACGCCAACGGCGAGAACCGCTGGTCGGCCGTCACCGACGATTCGATGTGCTGGCCCTACGGCCTCAGCCTGGCGGGCGATGTCCTGGCCATCGCCGATTCCGGCAACAACCGCGTCATGCTCTGGCGGGTCTAGACTCAAACCCGTCGCGCCGGGGGACCTACTCGGCGTTTGTCTTTGGGAGGGTGCCGATGACCGAGGATCTCGCGTCTCGCACCAACGAGCGCGCCCGCTTCGAACTGGCGCTCGCGAGCACCCGACTGGGCCTGTGGGACTGGAACATGATCACGGGCGAGACGGTCTTCAACGAACGCTGGGCCGAGATCCTGGGCTATCAGCTCGCCGAGCTGAGTCCGACGACGATCGAGACGTGGACATCGCTCGCCCATCCAGATGACCTGGCCCACTCGGCGGCGGAGATCGAGCGACACGCGCAGGGGCTGATCCCGTTCTACGACGTAGAAGTACGGATGCGTCACCACGACGGTCGCTGGGTATGGGTGCACGACCGCGGGCAGATCGTCGAATGGACGCCTGACGGACAGCCGCAACGCATGATCGGCACCCATGAGGATGCGGATGCCCGGATCACCGCACAGACGGAGCTGGCCGCCTCCGAGCGCCGATTCGTCGCAATGTTCCGTGACCACGATGCGGTGATGCTGCTCGTCGATCCGGACACCGGGCAGATCGTCGATGCAAACCACTCTGCTGCACGGTTCTACGGATACTCCATTGATGATCTGCGCCGCATGCAGATTGATCAGATCAATACCCTGCCGCCTGAAGAGGTTGCCCGCCGACGACAGCAGGCACTCAACCACACCCTGCAGAGTTTCGTCTTCCCGCATCGGCTGGCAGACGGTCAGATGCGCCTGGTCGAGGTGCACTCGTCCCCGATCGAGGATCACGGCCGCACGCTGCTCTTCTCGATCATCCACGACGTCACCGACCGAGAGGCCCTCGAAGCCCTGCAGCGGCAGGCAGCCGCCGTCTTCGACCACATCTCCGATGCCGTCATCATCGCCGACCCTCGCGGAATCGTGATGCGCGTCAACCCTGCGTTCACCCGCATCACCGGCTTGGCACCAGAGGACATCATCGGATCCGACACCCGGTCGATCGCCGCTCCGATCGAGGACCCCCAGCGCCGGCAGGAGGTGCGTGAGACGCATCGTCGCGCCGAGGGGTTCCGCGCAGAACTCGTCGTCCGGCATGCCGATGGCAGTGAGTTCCCGTGCATCATCAGCGCCAGCCCCATCCTCGGACCCATGGGCGACATCGACGGCTACGTCACCCTCGTCACCGATATCCGCGATCGCGTTCGCGCGGAGCAGGACAACATCTCCTTCGTCACCCGGCACGATCCCGTCACCGGTCTGCCTAACCGAGTGTGGTTCGCCGAGGCACTCGATGATCGACTTGACCAACTTCGAAGTGCCGGAACCTACGCCACCCTGCTCCTCATCGATCTCGACCGCTTCCAGGTCCTGAATGACTCGTATGGCCGCGAGGCCGGCGACGGCGTGCTCGCGGACATCGCCGGCCGACTGGCCGCACGGATGCGTCCCCAGGACCTTCTCGCCGCCACTCAGGGCAACGAGTTCGCCGTCCTGCTCGACGGGATCTCCGACATTCCCGAGGCCGGCCGAGCCGCTGAGCGCATGCTTGAAGCGATTGTCGCCCCGGCACCGCTCCCCGATGGCACCGAGGCGACCACCTCGGCCTGCATCGGCGTGAAGGTGATCCCGGGGTCGAGTCGTACCGCCGAGGAGGTCATGCAGAGTGCCGAGGCCGCGCTGCACCTGGCGAAGCGCGTCGGCCCCGGCACCATCCGCCACCACTCCCAGATGCTGGTTCCCGCCACGCGGAAGCGGGTGGCCCTCGAGATGGCACTGTGGCGAGCCTGGGAAAAGCGCGAGTTCACCGTGTACTACCAGCCGCAGATCGACATCACAACGGGATCGGTCGTCGGTGCCGAAGCGCTGATCCGGTGGTTTCCCGAGGACGGTCCACCCGTACCGCCCGCCGAGTTCATCCCGGTGGCCGAGGAGATCGGTCTCATCGCCGACCTCGGCCGCTGGGTCCTGTCTCATACCTGCCAGCAGGGCGCGATCTGGGCAGCGGCCGGACAGCCGCCCATCACACTCGCCGTCAACGTGGCTGCCGCCCAGTTCGCCTACGGGACCCTCGCGACGGACATCGACCAGGCCCTGGCGGCCACCGGGTTCCCAGCCGAACGGCTGGAGCTCGAGCTCACGGAGTCCGGCCTGTTCGGCATCGGCCCCGACACGGTCGCCGAACTCGATGCCGTCCGGTCACGGGGCGTGCGCCTGTCGATCGATGACTTCGGCACCGGCTACTCCTCGCTGTCGTACCTGACCCGGCTGCCCCTTACCGGGCTCAAGATCGACCGCTCGTTCGTATCGGGCCTCGGCAGCGACCCCAGCGCCCTGACCGTCGCCTCGACGATCGTGTCGATGGGACATGCCCTCGGGCTCACGATCCTCGCGGAGGGTGTCGAGACCGAGGAGCAGCGGCTACTGCTTCGCGAGCTGGGCTGTGACCTGTTCCAGGGATACCTGGTGAGTCCGCCGGTCAGTGCGCTCGAATTCGCCACCCTGCTGAGGGCCTCCCTCTGACAGGATCGGTCCGTGGATAACGCGGCATCCGTCAGGCGTCTGCATATCCGCATAACGGGGGTCGTGCAGGGCGTCGGCTTCCGGCCGTTCGTCTATGCACGAGCGACCGCACTCGGGCTCAGCGGCTTCGTCGGCAACGATGCCGGCGGCGTATTCATCGAGGCGCAGGGCGATGTCGTCGGTGTCGAGCAGCTGCTCTCGGACCTGCGCATGGGTCCCGCTATGGCACAGGTCGACGACGTCACGTGGTCGGAGCTCCCGCTCGACGACGACTACGCATTCCGTATCGTCGAGAGCGCATCAACGGTTGGCACGACGTCGATTCCGCCCGACACCGCGGTTTGCGACGACTGCCTGCGTGAGATGCGCGATTCCAGCGACCGGCGATTCGGCTACGCCTTCATCGCCTGCACGAACTGCGGGCCGCGCTACACCATCGTCACCGGCCTGCCCTACGACCGCCCGCAGACCACGATGGTCGACTTCCCGATGTGCGAGCCGTGCCAGGCCGAATACGACGACCCCGCGTCACGCCGCTTCCACGCGCAACCCACCGCCTGCTCAGACTGCGGCCCGCACCTCGACACTCCCGTGTCCGAGATCGTGGACGCGCTGGCCGCCGGACTCATCGTCGCGATCAAGGGCATCGGCGGCTACCACCTGGCATGCGACGGCAGGAACCCTGCGGCGGTCGCCCGCCTGCGCGAACGCAAGCATCGCGGTGACAAGCCGTTCGCACTGATGATTCCCGATATCGATGCGGCACGAGCAGTGGTTCAGCTTGACGAGGCATCCCTCGCGGCACTGGTATCACCAGCCCGTCCGATTCTGCTGGCCCCCGCTATCGATACCCACCTGCAGACATCGGTTGCGCCGGGCAACTCCTATCTGGGCG
>CAJAKT010000577.1 GCA_903940375.1 uncultured bacterium
CCCGCCGGTCGACGATCCTGCAGCCAGCATCGACGCCTGGATGGCGACCCTGCCGCAAGGAGACCTGCCGGTCGAGTATGCCCGCGAGAGGGCCGAGGAATCCCGCGAGCGGACGAGCTGGTGGCCGCGCAACCTCGACGCGGTGCTGTCCGGCGACGACCCGGAGCCAGTGCCGGCGTTCCTGGCCCGCAACGACGGGCACCGACTGCTGTATCCGGGGAAGGTCAACGGCCTGATCGGGGAGTCCGAGTCGGGCAAGACATGGGTGGCGCTGCTCGCCGTCCTCCAGTGCATCGAGGTGGGCGAGTCGGTCCTGTACCTGGACTTCGAGGACACGGCTGCGGGGATCGTGTCGCGGCTGCGGTCGATGGGGGCCACTGACGGCCATCTGGGAAGGCTGACGTACATCGGGCCGGACGAGGCGCTGCACGCCGCCGCGACGGCCGACCTGGCCGAGACGCTGGCCCAGTTCGAGCCCGACCTGATCGTCCTGGACGGATTCAACGCGGCGATGACGCTGCTCGGACTGGACCTGAACTCCAACACTGACGCGACGGCGTTCTCCCAGAGGCTGCTGAAGCCGCTGTCGCGGACGGGGGCGGCAGTGGTGTACGTCGACCACGTCCCCAAGAACAAGGACGCCAGGGGCAAAGGAGGGATCGGGGCGCAGGCGAAGCGTGCCATGACGACGGGATGCGCCCTGGCCGTGGAGGTGGCCGAGCCGTTCGGGCGGGGCATGACGGGGCGGCTGCGGCTGACCGTGGACAAGGACCGGCCCGGCCGGGTGCGGGCCGTCAGCGGGGGAGCGAAGTACGCCGGGGAGGCCGTGCTGACGTCGCTGGACGACACGGTGACCGTGCGGATCGACGCCCCGGACCTGCGGCCGGCGGAGGAGCGGGGACCGTGGCGGCCCACCCACTACATGGAGAAGGTGTCGGCGTTCCTGGCCGACTTCCCTGACGGCGTGCCGAAGGCGACGGTCGAGACGGGGGTGGAGGGCAGGTCCGAGGTGGTGCGCAAGGCCCTCGCGCTGCTGGTCGAGGAGGGCTATGTGAAGCGGTCAGCGGGGCCTCGCGGGGCACTGATCCACACCCTTGACCGACCCTATGTCGAGGGCCTGGACGAGATGGCCGGGGAGCTGTGATGACACCCGCACTCCTGTCCCTGACCTCGTCCCTGACCTCGTCCCTGAGGCGGGACGAGGTGGGCCGAGCAATCCCCCAGACGACCTCGTCCCGTCCGTCCCCCCCCCTACGGGGGACGACGTGGTCGGCGATGCTTCACGACCACGTCCCCGACCTCGTCCCAGAGGCCAAAAGATGACGACCAGCAACGGCCGTCGTCGCGCCGTCGTCGCCACCTGCCCGACCTGCCGGGAGACCCTGCTCGTCGGCCCGGACGCGGACACCTGTGCACTGACCGGGAAGGCCGAGGCACGGGACCTGACGACGACCGGCCGTCTGCTCGCCGTCTGCGACCGGCGGACGGTCTACTGCGTCGATGCGCAGGTCCGCCTGTTCCGGCTCGACCACTGGCAGCTCGGCCGGCCGTGGCCGCGAGTCGTCGCCGAGCATCGCTGCTCCGCCCCGATCCCGTCCGCCTGGTGCGTCCCGGCCGCGCCGCCCGCCCGCCCGGTCGAGCAGGTGGCGTGGTGATGACCCCACCCGTCCGCGAGCCGTGGATGGACGCCGCAGCCTGCGCCCGGCCGGAGGTCGACCCGGACTGGTGGTTCGCCACCGAGGCAAAGGACGGGCACCTCCTGGCGATGGGCTACTGCAACGCCTGCGACGTCCAGCCCACCTGCCTGGGCTACGTCCTGGACCACCTGGACCTGACGGACGGCATCTGGGCCGGGTTCACGATCAGGCAGATCGGGAAGATGAGGAGGAAGAAGTGCAACCAGTGAGTCAGTGGGAGAACACCTGCGTGCTGTGCGCGGCCCGCGGTCGGCAGACCCGGCTGGAGACCGGTCACGTCTGCGCGCCCTGCCTCACCCACATCGGCGACCAGCTCGATGACGTGCTGCGCCTGGCTGCCCTCGCCACGGTCGAGCCCCGCACCAGCACGGGAAGCGGCAGCAGGTCCATCCCGTCCAGCCGCCCACCGATCAACGTCGACGGCGTCTGCCCCGAACTGACACTGGTCATGGTCGCCACCGAGTGGACGACCGTCCTGGCCGTGCTGGAGAGCTGGGAGGTGCTCATCCGCGACGCACGCCGGATGCCCGCCTACGGCCCCGTCAGCGCGCTGCGGGCGATCAGAGCCCGCCGCGGGTTCAACGACACGAGAGTCACCCTCACGGGCGTCACGGGCTTCCTGCGGGCCTCGCTGCCCTGGTGGCAGGCCCGCCCTGACATGCCCATCGAGGACTTCGCCAACGAGGTCCGGCAGTGCCGACGAGCGATGGCGCACTACGACCCCGACCGGCAGTCTCCCGGCTATGCCGCGTACTGCCCGACTGACGACTGCGGAGCCAAGCTGCACTACCAGCAGGCCGACGAGGAAGTCACCTGTCGTCGCTGCGGGACAAGCCGCGACGTCCCCACCCTGGTCGCCGTCATCATCTCCGACCCCGACCGGCCCGACATCTGGGCCGACGTCGCCACCGCATCCCAGCACTACGGCATCACCGAGCGTCGCCTGCGCCAGATGGCCGTCGAGGGCAAGGTTCAACGCAAGGCCGGCAAGTACCGGATCGCCCTGCGGCGTGTCGGCATTTCCTGAAACGCCCGACTACCGCTAACCTGTGGTAATCGAGGTGTCGTGTCCAAGGGGACCGGCACCTTCCGCATGTCGGGAGGCCCGATGACCCTCGACGAGATCGACGCCTACCTCGAGCTGGCACACAACATCCCCACCGCTGTGCGCGGCACGACGTGGCAAGCCCACGTCGACGCCCTCAACGCACAGCGCCAAGCACTGGAGGGCTCCGATGGATCGTGACCGGATCACGCAGATCATCCACTCCGTCACCGGAGACCCCGAGGTAGGTATCATCCACGACATCACTCCCGCCCTGGTCGACGCGCTCGACGCGGCACTCAACCAGGAGGACCCCCCTCCCCCCGCCCTCGACGTCGCGACCCGAACCACGCGCATCCTAGAGGTCGACGAGACGCGATGATCCCTGGCGTGAAGCGCGCCTGCCTGAAGTGCGGGGTGCTCACCCTGCACGGCAGTTGGTGCGCCGAGTGCCTGGCCAAAGCCGAACGCATCCGAAGCAGGAAGCGCGGCACGCGCCACTACACGGGCGACTATCGCAAGCGCGCCGCGGCCGTCAGAGCGAACGCCGTCGAGTGCTGGATATGCCACGAAGGAGCACGACCTGGCGATCCGTGGACCGCTGACCACCTGTTCCCGGGCGACCCGGCGTCGGCGCTGCTCGCCGCGCATCGGTCATGCAACTCGGCTCGAGGTGATCGACCGGCGGATCAGATGTGACCGGGGGCATTCCCCCGGGGTGGGCAAGATGTTCCACATGTCCGATTCGCCCCTACCCCGTCTGTAGCACTCCCGCTGTTTGTGCGGTCCCGGGCACCACGTGCCCCTAGGAAGCTCGTGCGGCCACGGTGGGCGGTCATGGTGATGATGGTACCCAAAGATGCCCTGCCGCATCGCGTTACCGCGCCCACGGTGCCTTAGATTCGTGCGCCCTTTTATCCGTTACAAACAACAAAAACCCTTGCGCTGCAATAGAATCAGAGCATGCGGTGCGAGATGTGCGGTCAGGTTTTCACTGCTCGAGCGGATGCGCGATTCTGCTCGGGTCGCTGCCGTGTCGCCCATCATCGTGGAGCTGACGGCCCGCCGGCCGAGCTGACGACCAGGTCGCGCTGGGTGCTGCATCGCAAGAAGGTCCCGTTCACGCCCGGGCGCATCTTCGCTTCATCGACTCGCCCGTCCTCTTGGTGTGACTACACCACAGCCCGCGCCGCGCTGGCCGACAAGCGAGGTCAGTTTGACGGCGTCGGCTTCGTCCTCAACGGCGACGGCATCGCCTGCCTGGACCTGGACGACTGCCTGCACGACGGCGTCCTCGAGGCCTGGGCGCAGGAGATCGTCGACCGCTGCCCGCGCACCTACATCGAGATCAGCCCCTCGGGGCATGGGCTGCACGTCTTCGGCTACGCCACGGTCGGCAAGGGCCGCATCGGACAGGTCGAGGTCTATGACCGCGCTCGCTACATCTGCATCACGGGTCGGCGTTTCGGCTCGTTCCCCCGTCGCCTCGCCGATATCTCGGCGGTGGTCGCCAGCGTCTAGGAGGACATATGGCCGGAGGCCGTGCTCCTAGTCCGCAGTTGTCGCGCCCGAATGACCAGGCGCGTCGGGAAGCCGCTTCCACGAAGGTCGCCGCGGATGGCGTCCTGCGCGGCCCGGAACTTCCCGACGGCGAGTGGCATGAGCGGACGCTCGCCTGGTGGCAGACCTGGCGTCGCTCCCCGCAGGCCCAGGCGTTCGCGGAGACGGACTGGGATGTCCTGGCGGAGACGGCACTGCTCCATACCCGGATGTGGAATGGCGAGGTGTCCATCGCGCCGGAGCTGCGTCTGCGGGTCGCGAAGTTCGGTGCGACGGTCGAGGACCGGCTGCGCCTGAAAATGCTGATCCAGTCCGACATCGATGAGGTGAAGACGGCGAAACCAGTCATGGCCACGGATCGTCGACGCCGGCTGCTGAAGGCTGTCGCGGATGGCTCGTAAGGCCAAGGTCGTCTCGCTGGGATTCCTGGCGGTCGCCTGGATGGAGCACTACCTGGTTCACGGCCCGGGCGATGTCGAAGGCGAACCGCTGGAGATGGACGACGAGTTCGCGGCGTTCATCATCAAGTCCTACCGGCTGAACCCGACCGGCACGCGCATGGTTCGCCGGTCTGCGATCAGTCGCCCCAAGGGTCGCGCCAAGTCCGAACTGGCTGCGTTCGTCGCGTGCTTCGAGGCCCTGGGTCCGTCCCGCTTCGATCACTTCGCCAAGCGGGGGGAGACGACGAGCTGGGGCTACGCCTTCGCCCAGGGCGAGCCGGTCGGCGTCCCGGTGAAGCGTCCGGCGATCTCCTGCTTCGCCACCGAGCTGGGCCAGTCGGGGAACACCTACGACGCGATCCGGTTCATGCTCGACCCGGACACCTGCTCGGCGGCCCTGGCCGCGGACTGCGGGAAGATCGACGTCGGGCTGACCCGGATCATCCTTCCCGGTGGCGGCACCATCGAGCCGGAGACCGCCAAGGACTCCAGCAAGGATGGCGGCAAGGAGACCTTCGTGGTCTTCGACGAGACGCACCTGTGGACCCTGCCGGGGATCAAGCGCCTGCACCAGGTCGTCATCCGCAACCTGTTCAAGCGGAAGATCGCCTCCGGCTGGGCGATGGAGACGACGACGATGTACGCGCCCGGCGAGGGCAGCGTTGCGGAGTCGACCCACGACTACGCGAAGGCCGTCGCCGAGGGCCGCGTCTCACCGCTGCGCCTGGTGTTCGACCACAAGCAGGCGAGCGCGAAGTGGGATGTGACCAAGCGGGCCGACCGGCTCGGCGGTCTCAAGGAGGTCTACGGACCTGCCGCGGCGTGGATGGACCTCGAGGCCATCGCCGATGCCTATGACGACCCGCAGACATCCGCGCCGGAATGGACCCGCTACTGGTTCAACCGCCCCGTCTCCCTCCAGGGATCGTTCCTGGAGCAGCGGGCATGGGATGAGTGCCATGTCGCCCGTCCGATCCCTGACGGTGTCGACGTGGTCCTCGCCCTGGACGGCTCCTACAACGGGGACTCCACCGGGGTGATGGCGATTCAGGTCGGGGAGTTCCCGCACATGGTCGTCGGCGGGCTGTGGGAGAAGGACGACGCGGACGCGGAATGGCGCGTCAACTACGGCGATGTCGAGGAGCACATCCGGGGGCTGTGCCGGCGTTGGCGCGTCGTGGAGATCACGGCCGACCCGTACCGCTGGGCGCGTTCGCTCGAGGTGCTCGCGGCCGAGGGGCTGCCGGTGACGGAGTTCCCGCAGTCACCGGCCCGCATGTCGCCCGCGACGAAACGCCTCGCCGACATGGTCAACACCCGCGCCGTCACCCATGACGGCGACCCGCGGCTGGCCCGCCACGTCTCGAACGCCGTGCTCAAGTCGGACTCCCGCGGGGATCGGCTGGCGAAGGAGACCAAGAACTCCACTCGCAAGATCGACCTAGCCGTCTGCGCGGTGATGGGCCTGGACCGGGCGATGAACCAGCCCGAGCCGGCACCGCCCGCACCCGTTCCCCAGTTCTTCGCCTAGGAGGCCGCATGATCGCCCTCGCTCTGGAGGTGGTCGGGGCCGGTTGCGTCATTGCCGGGTTCGCTCTGCTTGCCCCGTTCGCCGGCTTCCTCGCCGCGGGCGTCTTGCTGATCGCTTTCGGTGTCGCCATGTCAAGGGAGGGTGAGTAATGCTGAAACGGCTGTTCACCCCGCCCGAGTCGCGGGCCATCACGTTCCAGAAGCTGTTTGAGATGGGCGAGCCGCTGCCGTCGGGCACCCGCGCCGGTGTCAACATCAACCAGGACACCGCGTTCAAGATCAGCGTCGTCTACGCAGCGACCCGCCTCATCGCGGACGTCTGCTCGACGCTTCCCCTGGATGCGTTCTACCGCTCGAACGGGCAGCGGTTCCCGTTCCGGCCGAAGCCCGCGTGGGTGTCGGACCCGGAGCCGGACGCCGGGTTCACCCGCATCGACCACTACCAGGCGATGCACGTCTCGCTGGCGACGGACGGCAACTCGTTCAGCCGCAAGACGTTCGACTCCGCGGGCAACCTGTCGAGCCTGTCGATCATGGACCCGCGCCGGGTTCGGATCGACCGCGACTCCCGTCACCGTATCGTGTTCATCGTCGATGGGCAGACGACGCTGACGGAGGACGACGTCGTCCACATCACGGACCTGCGTCGCCCCGGGCAACTGCGTGGCGTGTCGAGGATTCACGAGCTGCGGGAGACCCTCGGCCTGACGAAGGCCCTGGAGGAGTTCTCCGCGGCGTTCTTCGGCTCGGGTTCGACCACGTCGGGGGTCATCGAGGTCCCGGGCGAGGTCACTGAGCAGCAGGCGGAGGCTTTGCAGGATGGCTGGGAGAAGGGCCACCGGGGTCTGCGCAAGGCGCACCGTCCCGGCGTGCTGTCAGCCGGCGCGAAGTGGGTGAAGACTGGCGTGGACAACGACCAGGCGCAAATGCTGGGCAGCCGCGAGTTCATGGTCGAGGAAGTCTGCCGAATCTACCGAATCCCGCCGCACCTGCTTCAGTCGACGAAGCCCGGCTCGATGAGCTACGCCTCCGTGGAGGAGCTGTCGAAGGCGTTCGTGACCTATACGGTGCTGCCACTGGTCTCCAAGATCGAGGATGCCTACTCCAAGCTGCTGCCCGGTGGGGCGTTCCTGAAGTTCAACGTGGACGGCCTGCTGCGGGCGTCGCTCACCGACAGGTACGCCGCGTACTCCGTCGGCACCCAGGCGGGCTTCCTCGCCGTCAACGACGTGCGCCGGCTGGAGGACCTCCCGGCTGTCGAGGGCGGCGACGCGAACCGCGTCCCCCTGGCGAACGTGGACCTGCACGCCGCCGGCCTGACCGAGCAGCAGATGAAGGTCGCGCAGGCCGCCCAGCTCATCAACGCCGGATTCGACCGGAGGCCGCCCTGGCCGCGGTCGGCCTGCCATCCATCGCCCATACGGGACTGGCGACCGTCCAGCTCCAGCAGGAGCCGGCCCCTGTCCGCGAGCTCGAGGTCGTCGCCGAGGAGCGGGTCAGTGCTCAGGACGTCGCCGACGCCATCGGGTCGGCGATCCGTGAACTGCCCGGCCCGGTCGTCAATGTCACCGTGCCCGAACCGTCCGTCGCCCGCACCAAGCGCGTCGAACGTGACGACGCGGGCAACATCACCGCGATAGTCGAGGAGTAGGACATGGCTGTCGGACTGGACGCGGCTGGTAAGGGACTCATGCTGTCCGGCTTCACGGCCGGTGCCCTGTACGTCTCTCTGCACACCGCCGACGCGGGCACGAACGGTGCGAACGAGGTGACCGGCGGGACCTACGCCCGCAAGAGCGCTGCCTGGGGATCGCCGGCGGCCGGTGCCGTCGCGAACAGCGGGGCCATCGTGCTCGATGTCCCGGCGTCCACCACCATCACCGTCCTCGGCTACTGGTCGGCGTCCAGTGGCGGCACGTTCTACGGCTCCCGCGCCCTGGATGCGCCCCAGACGTTCGCGACGGCCGGCACCTACACCATCGCCATCGGCAACCTGACCGAGGCCATCGCGTAATGCCCGGGCTGTTCACCCTCGACGATGCCGTCAAGGGTGCGCTCGACACGGGCATCCTGGGCGGCCCGGGCACCGGGTTCGTCGCCGGATCGTCCACCGTCACCGGCAGCGTGCTCGGCAGCCGAGGGCAGCCCGGCACGGTCACCGGGTCGTCCACGTCGTCCGGCACCGCCACCGGGGTCGAGGGCGACATCGGCACCGTCGCCGGATCGTCCACCTCGACCGGCGGCCTCACGGGCACCGTCGGATACCGGGGCATCGTCGCCGGATCGACCAGTTCGGCGGGAACGGCCACCGGCACCCCTGCCCTCACGGGTTCGGTCCTCGGGTCGGCCACCTCGAGTGGCACCGTCACAGGAACCGTTGCCACGCCACCGACGCCACCCACGCCACCGGAGCCTGAGCCGGCACCGACGGGCGGCGGCGGGCGCTACCGGCCACAGCCCGCGCCGGCGCGACCTCGAGCAGCCCAGCCGCCACGGGTTGAGCGTCACGATGGCGCGTCACGCGGTCGAGTCGCCGCGGCCGGGCAGGCAGCGGGGCACTGCGGCTACTCCGGTGCGTCACGGGGCACCTGTACAGCAACCGGCAGCGCGGATGGCATCCGATGGCCGGGCGACGACCTGCTCGCCCGATGGGCACGCACCACCCGCGACAACGAACTTCTACTCCTGGACGTCATGTAATCCGCGAAAGGACCCACGATGGACCCGATTGAGATTCGCAGCATCGAGACGGAGCCGCTGGAACTGCGGGCCGCGGCCTCCGGTGACGGCATGACGTTCTCCGGCTGGGCCGTGCGCTACGACCAGCCGAGCCTGCCCCTTCCGTTCGTCGAGCGGGTCGCGCAGGGCGCGTTCACCCGGACGCTGAAGGCCAAGAACGACATCCGGTCCTACATCAACCACGACGACCGGCTGGTCCTGGGGTCGACTCGGGCCAAGACGATGCGCCTGGAGGACCGGGCCGAGGGACTGTGGGTCGAGACCGACCTGCCGGACACGTCGTATGGCAACGACCTGCGCATCTCCATCGAGCGCGGCGACGTCCGCACGCAGTCCATCGGCTTCTCCACCGTCAAGGACTCCTGGTCCGAGGACGGCGGGCAGCGCGTCCTGCACGAGGTGCGCCTGCATGAGGTCTCCGTCGTCACCGGCGTGGCCGCCTACCCCCAGTCGACGGCGTCCGTGCGGTCCTGGCTCGTCCCGGCCAAGCGGGCGATGGTCGATGTCGACGCCCTGTCCCAGGCCATCGACGTCCTCCAGTCCGGCGCGAACCTGACACCCGAGCAGGTCGCCCTGCTGATGGGCGTCATCTCCGCCCTGGAGGAGTCGACCCCGGAGCCGGAGTGCATCGAGGTCGAGGCGTCCCTGTCGATCCCGCTGAGCCTGCTGCGCAAGCGCCTGGAGCTCATCGAGCGCGGCCTGGTCGCCTGACCCACTGATCTCCCGCCGCACCGGAGCCGGTGGGCGGTCGCTCGATGCGGAGCCGCATCGGCACGTCATCTCCTGCGCATCAAACCAACCCAAGGAGAACCATGTCCTACCTTCAGCGTCTCATTGACGCCCAGAACACGGACCTCCATGCGGCTCGATCTTTCCTCGACCGTGCGGAGACCGAATCACGCGAACTGTCCGTCGAGGAGCGCACCGCATGGGACGCCCTGAACGTCCAGATGGACACCCGCGCCGAGCACATGGAGCAGGTTCGCTCCGATGAGGCCCGCTCGATCATCGCCAACGAGGCCGCCCCCGAGCTGTTCGTCGCTCGCGGCGTCACCCGCGACGATGAGGCCGACGTCCTGCGCAAGCTCGCGTCCGGGGAGCTGCGCTCGCACACGTTCGAGCGTCGCGATCTGAACACCACCGACGACTCCAGTGTCGTGCCGTCCTCGTTCCTGAACAGCCTCCAGGCTGCGATGGTCACGGTCGGCCCGATGCTCGACGGCAACATCGTCACGCTGCTCAACACCGCTTCGGGTGAGGACCTGAAGATTCCGGTGGAGTCGACCCGTCCGGCCGCCACGGCCATCGCCGAGGCGACCACGATCACCGCGCTCGACCCGACGTTCTCGTCGATCACGCTGAAGTCGCAGAAGGTCGCGGTCCTGACGAAGGTCAGCCGCGAGCTGCTGTCCGACTCCGGCATCGACCTGAACGGCTACCTGGGCCGGGCACTGGGCACGAGCATCGGCGTGAAGGTCAACAGCCTTCTCACCATCGGCACGGGCACCATCGAGGCCAAGGGCGTCGTCTCGGGCGCTGGCGCGGGCATCGTCGGCGGCACGGGCACCACGGGTGCCTTCACCGCCGACAACCTCATCGACCTGGCTCACTCCGTGGACGGCGCTTACGTCCGTCAGGGTGCGGGCTGGATGATGCGGCGCTCGAGCATCGGCGCTGTCCGCAAGCTGAAGGACACCGCTGGCTACTACCTGTTCGCCCCGGCGGCAACGGTCGGCTCGCCCGACACGCTGCTCTCGTTCCCGATCTACGACAACCCGGACGTCGTGGCCGCTGCGGTCAACGCGAAGTCCGTGCTGTTCGGATGGTTCGGCTCGTACCACGTCCGCCAGGTCGGTGGCATCGAGATCGCCCGCTCAGAGGACGCATACTTCGCGTCCGACGAGATCGGCTTCCGCGCCACCATCCGGGTCTGGGGCGATCTGGGCCAGTCCGGTGCCGTCAAGACCTTTGCCGGCGGCACCGCCTGACAGTTCGACCGACGACGGCCTGCGCCCGTCTCGGCTCGTCTGTCCACAACTGTCCGGGGGTCCTGTGCGCAGGACAGGACCCCCGGGCTCCCCACCTGCGATGAGGAAAACCATGAACCGTGCTGCGCGCCGGCGTGCCGACAGGCTCGCCCCGACCAATCCGTCTCCGCTCGCGGTGACCTTCTCATCGAACGCTCCCTGGGCTCCGACCGGATATGGAACCCAGACGAAGCAGGTCGTCACCCGGATGGCCGCCGACGGTCATCACGTCGCGGTCGCCGCGAACTACGGCCTCGAGGCGACGATGACGACGTGGGAGGGCATCGACGTCTTCCCCAAGGGGTACGACGGCTATTCCCAGGACATTCTGTCCGCCTACTTCCGGGACTGGTCGCGTCAGCATCCCGACGACCGGGCCGTGCTGTTCACCCTGTATGACGCCTGGGTGTTCTCCAATCCGGCACTGGATGACATCCCGATTGTCTCGTGGGTCCCCATCGATCATCTGCCGGTCCCTCCGAAGGTCGCGGACTGGTGCCGCCGCCCGAACGTGACGCCCGTCGCGATGAGCTACTACGGCGGGGAGCAACTGACCCGCGCCGGCATCGATCACGTCGTGATCCCGCACGGCATCGAGACCCGGGTCTTCACCCACACCCCGACCGTCGAGGACGGCAACGGGGTGATGCGCACCGGGCGCGAGCTGATGAGCATCCCCGAGGGTGTCCACCTGACCGGCATCGTGAACGCGAACAAGGGCACTGCCCCGGTGCGGAAGGCATTCGCAGAACAGCTCCTGGCGTGGTCGATCTTCGCCTCCGACAAGCCCGACGCGATGGTCTACCTGCACACGGAGAAGTCCGGCGGCATGGGCGGCATCCCGTTCGACCCGCTGCTGGAGTCGCTGGCCCTGAGGCCCGACCAGTACCGCTTCGTCAACCAGTACCTCCTGCGCACCGGCATCCCTGTCGATGTGATGGCCGCGATCTACTCGGGCCTGGACGTGCTGCTCGCCCCGACGCTCGGCGAGGGATTCGGATTGACCGTCGCCGAATGCCAGTCCGTGGGTACCCGGGTCATCGTCAACGACTTCTCCGCTCAGCCCGAGCTCGTCGGTGACGGGTGGAAGGTCGGCGGCCAGCCGCTGTGGGATCCGGCGCAGAACGCCTGGTTCAACACCCCGTCCATCCCCGACATGGTCGCGGCCCTCAACGAGTCCTACGAGCAGCGCGGCGAAGGCCCGAGCGCGAAGGCCCGAGCGCACATCGTCGACAACTACGACGCGGACATGTTGTACGCGACGAAGTGGCGTCCGTTCCTGACCACGGTCGGCACATGATCGCCTGGGTAACCCATCACCTGCCGAGCGCCGGGCCGCACGCCGATCATCACCTGCCCGGCGAGTTCGCCGGTGGAGCGGAGATGACCGACGCGGCGTGGCGTGACGCGGCACCCGAACCCGTCACCGTGATCGCCCCCGATGACTGGCAGGCGGCGCTGGACGCCGACCGGGTCATCATCACCGGCACCGATCTCCTCACCGACGAGGCGATGCTCGCCCTGGCCGAACGCGACCCAGTCCTGTTCGTCCATCACGCGCAGACCCGCACCCCCGCTCGCCGGGTACTCATCGACTCCGCGAGCCTGTTCCTCGTCCACACTCCCGTGCATCTCGCGCACGAGTTGCAGTGGACGGACCCCAAGCGCACCGGGCAGGTCCTGTCGCCGTTGGAGACCGACCAGATTCAGCCAGCGTCCAAGGAGCCGTTCGCGATCTGGGCGCAGCGGTGGCACCCCAGCAAGGGGCCGCTCGCGGCACGCATGTGGGCAGCGGAGAACGGCGTCTTCCTGGTGATGCTGTTCGAGGCTCCCCGCGACGAGGTGCTGGACACGATGGCGGTCGCCGAGCACTACGTCTTCCTGCCCCTGGGGCTGGAGTCCGAGTCCCGGGCGACGATGGAGGCCGTGTTGTCGGGCTGCACCGTCCACGCGAATGACCGGGTCGGCATCACGTCGGTCCCCGGCTGGGACGACCCCGCGCAGCTGCGCGACCTGCTTGACGGGGCATCGGCCCGATTCTGGAAGTTGGCACTGGCATGAGTGTCGCCGTCCTCGTCCCGACCCTCGGCAGGCCGGACAACATGCGTCGGGTCCATGAGGACCTATATGCCAGCGTCGACCCGGCAGACGTGAGCTTGTACTTCGTCGTGGAGGAGCGCGACGTGGACAGCGTTGAGGCGGGTCACGACCTCGGCGTGGCGGTTCTGTGGAACCAGCGCTCGGCCTCCTACGCCGGAGCCATCAACTCTGCGCTGCTGTGGACCGACGAGCCGTACCTGTTCATCGGCGCGGACGACCTGCACTTCCACGAGGGCTGGCTCCCGCCGCTGCTGGCGATGGCCGGCGAGTTCGGCTTCGGCCTCGTGGGGACCAACGACCTCTACAACCGGGACGTGCTCAACGGCACGCACGCCACGCACTTCCTCGTGACCCGCGAGTACGCGCTTACGGGCTGCGTGGATGAACCCGGCGTCCTGCTGCACGAGGGCTACTCGCATAACTGGGTCGACACCGAGGTCGTGGCGACGGCCATATCTCGGGCCGAGTTTGCGCCCTGCCTCACCAGCATCGTGGAGCATCTGCACCCGCTTGCGGGCAAGGCAGGAACGGACACGACCTACGAGAAGGGCCGCGACAGCGAACCGCTTGACGCGCAGCACTTCGCCGAGCGGAGGCACCTGTGGACATAGCGGTGCTGGGCGCGTCCGGGTTCATCGGCTCTGCGATGACGGAGCATCTGCGTGGCAGCGGCCACGACGTGCTGGCCCTGACCCGATCCGATGGTGACCTGACCGCTGGGCCGCCTGACCTGCGCGGCGCTCGCGTCGTCTACAACTTCGCCGCCGACATGGGCGGCGTCGCGTACTTCCACACGCACGACTTCTGGCCCGCCCTGAGCAACGGGCGGATCACCGCGAACGTGCTCCAAGCCTGCGTGGAGCAGGGCGTCGAGAGGGTGTTCATGGCGTCCAGCGCCTGCGCCTACCCGATCCATCTGCAACGCCGCCGGCCCGCCCACCGGCTGGAGGAGAGCGAGCTCGAGTCCGGCGTGCCGGACCAGATGTACGGGCGCGAGAAGCTGCTGCTCACCCGCCTGGCCGAGCGGGCTCCACTGGATGCCCGCGTCGGCATCCTGCACACGATCTACGGCGACCCGTTCCCTCGTGGCCAGCGAACCAAGTTCCCCACCGACATCGCAGCCAAGATGCTCGCCGCCCGCGATAGCGGGACCGTGGAGATATGGGGCGACGGTCTCCAGGAACGCTCCTACCTGTGGATCGACGACGCCGTCGCGAAGATCGCCGCGATCATGGATGACGACGACAACCCCGGCCCGACGAATGTGGGCTATCAAGGGTCGATCAGTGTTCAGCACGTCGCGGAGCTGTGCGCCGACATCGTCGGCATCCGCCCGACCTACACCTACACCGACGCCAAGCCCAGTGGCGTCCGCGCCCGCGACTGCTCCAACGCTGCCTTCTGGGGCCGGTATGGGCGGATGGAGCCGACGGACTACCGCAGCGGCTTCGCTCAACTCATCGAACGGCTGGAGGCCGCATGAGCATCACCAACGGGTATGCGACGCTCGCCCTCATCAAGTCGGCTGCTCGCATCACCGACCAGGTCGACGACGCGATGCTGGAGATGTGCGTGGAGTCCGCGTCCCGCCTCATCGACGAGCACTGCGAGCGCCGCTTCTTCACCGCCGGCACGGAGACCCGCTACTACCGGGCCAACTCGTCGTGGTGGTGCGACGTCGATGACATCGCCGGCACGGCCATCACCGTGAAGACGGCTGCCGCCCTGGACGGGGTCTACGACACGACATGGAAGGCCGCGGACGTCCAGTTTGAGCCGTTGAACCGGACCTCAAGCGGGCTGTCCTGGCCGGTGACCCGGCTGCGGGCCGTGCAGGACTACCTGTTCCCCACCGACCTGGTCGGCGAGGCCGCCGTGGAGGTCACCGCGGTGTTCGGGTTCGGCACGGCCGTGCCCATCCAGGTACAGCAGGCCGCCGTCCTGCTCGGCCTGCGCCTGTTTAAGCGTCTGGACTCACCGCTGGGCGTGCTCGGCGTCGGCCCGGACCTCGGCGTCGTCCGAGTCGGCCGCATCGATGCGGACGTGCAGGCGATCCTGCACCCGTTCCGCCGGTCAGCGGTCGGCGTCGCATGACAACCATCGCCGCGATCCGCACCGGCCTGGCCACCAGCCTGACGTCCATCAGCGGCCTGCGCACTGCCGCCACAATCCCCGATGACCCGATGCCCCCCATCGCGGTCATCAACCCCCCGTCGATCACCTACGACATCGCGATGGGCCGCGGACTGGACGAGTACACGTTCACCGTCCAGGTCCTCGTCGGCCGGGTGTCCGAGCGCACCGCCCAAGGCAGCGTCGACGGGTACTCCAACCCCACAGGGGCAGGCAGCGTGAAGGCTGCCATCGAGAAAGACCGGACTCTCGGAGGGGCATGTAGCAGCCTCCGAGTGACGTCGATGCGCGGCACCTTCGGCATCGTCGTGAATGACAACACCTACCTCGCGGCCGAGTTCGTCGTCACCGTGTACGCCTAACCAAGGAGTAGAAATGGCAAAGCAGATTCTTCTCGACCCGGTGATCGTGTTCGCCGGCTCCACGGTCACGACCTCGTGCGCGTCCGTGACCATCACCGTCGAAGCTGACGACGTCGAGACCACGGCGTTCGGTGGCTCCGGCTGGCGCACCCGCGTCGGCGGCCTCAAGGGCGGCACGGTGGACTTCGAGTTCCACCAGGACTTCGCCATCGGGTCCATCGACTCGCTGATCTTCCCGCTGCTCGGCGGCACCGCCGCGGTCAAGGTCCGCCCCGGCGGCACCGCGGCCATCGGTTCCGCGAATCCCGAGTTCCAGTTCGACGTCCTGGTGAACTCCTACAACCCCGTCGATGGGGCCGTGGGCGATCTCAGCACGACCTCGGTTTCGTTCCCGATCACCGGCGTCGTCACCCGCGCCGTCACCCCGTAGCACCGGATATCAAGGAGCCTGCGCCATGCTGAATCCGATCACGTTCAAGGTCGAGCAGGGGTCCGGCCCGTTGACGGTCACCGCCAACGGGTCGGACTATGCCGCCTACGAGGACGCCTTCGACCGCCCGGCCATCAAGGGCATCGCTGAGGGCCGCTACAAGTGCTGGGCGTTCATCGTCTGGCACGCCATGCACCGGCAGGAGTTCACCACCCTGACGTTCGAGGAGTTCCTGGCGTCGACGCCTGACTTCGGTTCGCCGCAGAAGGCGGACGAGATCCTCCCTTTGGAGAGCAAAGCACCCACTGGGGAGTAGTCCACTTGGCCTACGAGTTCCACATGGCCCCCAGTGCCGTGCTCCACGAGTCTCCGCGCATGCAGGCAACCATGTTCCGGTACCTGAGGTGGCGGTCCATCCAG
>CAJAKT010000578.1 GCA_903940375.1 uncultured bacterium
CCCGGAGCGGATTCGCTCACGCTCCTGCAGGGTGGCGACCTCGTCCACGCGAAACCCATCGTCGCACTCGTCATCGGCAGCAACAAGGGAGTTGGAGCGATGAACTCGATCACGCTGATCGGCACGGGTCGCATGGGCTCAGCTATGGCGCGTCGCCTGGCATCGGCGGGCTACGCGGTGACGGTGTGGAACCGTTCGCCAGCGAGGGCATACGAGCTTGCCACCACCAGTGGCATCAGCGTTGCTCCGTCTTTGGTGTCGGCCGTGTCATCGGCCGACATCGTGCTGTGCGCGCTATCGAGCGGCGCCGCGACCGAGACGGTGCTCCTCGACCCTCACTTCGTCTCGGCATTGCCGCAGCATGCCATCGTTTGTGACATGGGCACCAGCGGCGTGAACGTCGCGCTGAAGCTTGCGGAACAGTTGCCTCCGCGCCGATTCATCGACAGCCCGGTGTCCGGAAGTGTTCCCGCTGTCGAGTCCGGGCAGTTGCTGGTCATGGCCAGCGGTGATCCTGACGCCATAGCCATCGTCGAGCCGGTGATGTCTGCCTTCGCCAAGCGGGTGATCCGCGTTGGCGACGTTGGGGCCGGTCAGAGCATGAAGCTCAGCGTCAACCTCATCGTGCACTCGCTTAACTCCGCCGTGGCCGAGGCTCTCGCCCTGGCCGTTCGCTCCGGCATCTCGCCGTCGGAGGCCTACGAGGTCTTCGCGAACAGCTCGGTCGCCGCGCCCTACGTGCTCTACAAGAGAGAGGCATTCCTTGACGCGTCTGCCCCTGTTGCGATGAGCCTGGATCTCGTGAAGAAGGATCTCGGCCTGATCTGTGCTGCCGCCGAGGAAGCCCAGTTGTCGACACCTGTCCTGGACGGCGTGCGCGACGAGGTCTCTGCAGCATGCGCAGCCGGGCGCGGCAGCGCCGACATGAGCGACCTGGTCCATTTCGTCCTGTCCGGTTGAGATCGCGTTCGGCCGCGTTGCCGAGCATTCTCTTGACTAACGCGGCTGGATTGGATCCAATGTGCCTACGTGCTTGCCCCGAGGAGGAACCCATGGCTATCGCTGCTCCCGCACCCCGTGTGCTCGCTGACGTCGTCCCGCGCACCTGGTGGCGTGAGGCTGTCGTCGTCCTGGGCGGTGCGCTGTTCGTGGGCCTCTCGGCTCAGATAGCCATCCCGCTGCCGTTCACCCCCGTCCCGCTCACCCTTCAGACGTTCGCCGTGCTGCTCGCGGCGGCAGCCCTCGGCTCGGTTCGGGGAGTGCTGTCGATGCTGGTGTACGCCGTCGTCGGCGTCATCGGGGTGCCGTGGTTCGCGGAAGGCTCGTCGGGCTTCAGCGCTGCAAGTTTCGGCTACATCATCGGCTTCATCGTGGCGGCTGCGGTTGTGGGAAGAATCGCCGAATCCGGTGCGACCCGCTCGGTGCCTCGTACGGCGCTGCTCATGGTGATCGGCAACGTCATCATCTACGCATTCGGTGTGGCCTGGTTGGCGCGCGCCATCGACACAAGCCTGGCGAATGCCATCTCTCTCGGGCTGGTTCCGTTCCTGATCGGGGACGCGATCAAGATCGCCGCAGCAGCAGGCCTGCTGCCCGCAGCATGGAAGGGCCTGAACAAGTACGGGCTCACCGGCTGAGCCGCAAGCGATCAGTGAGTCGGGGCCGCCTTCACGGCAAGCACGGGGCAGTCCGCCTCGAGCAGGATGGACTGGGAGTTGCTGCCCAGCAGCACCTTGCCGACGGCTGAGCGTCGGCGAAGCCCGATGACGATCAGGTCGGCCTGCCTCTCACGTGCGACCTCGAGCAGATCCTCCGTGGGCTCATTGCCTCGCGCGAACTCAAGAACCTCGAGGTCCACACCGCCCGCCTCGAGTTCCTGCCGTGCCGCCTCAACGGCGTCGCGGATCGCAAGCACGTGTTCACCGTCCTCGTGTCGACCGCCATGTGCGGAGTTCACGAGGACGAGCCTGGCGCCACGACGCCCGACCTCTTCTACGGCGGCCTCTAGCGCGGCCTTCCCCGCGGGAGAGTCAACGAATCCGACAACCACGGTGCCAGGCACAACAGCTTCCTTTCGCCTCGGAGGCAAGCCTCGGACCTTCTCGTATCGGAGCATACCCGCGACGGGAGATGTAAGCGGGCGAGAGTTCTCGTTGACTTACGCAGCAGCCCTCGCGCGGCGGAGCTTGATCAATGCGACTAGCGCGATACAGAACCAAATCGTGTTGAGGACGACGCTGGCCCACGCGAAGAACACCACCGAATAGGCGACCAGGATCGCTCCTCCAACGAGGTTGAGTACTTGGTAACTGCTCGAGGTCGAACTGATCTTTCCGTTAGAGACGAGGAAGTAGGCAGCAAGAACCATCAGAACACCGAAGTTGCCGACGACGTGAATCATCCAAGTAGGCATTCCCGCACAGTAGTGACTCGCGCCCGACGCTCGCGTGTTCGGGGCGCATCCTCAGGCGCCCAAACAGTGGCCGGCACTCCAATGTCCAGCGACGCATTGATCCCCAGCGCCGACCCGACTGCGGCGCTGCGCCCGGAGGACAAGGCCTGACTGTGGGATCTGGTGGATACCGCCGGAACGCCGTCGACCGCGAGGGTCACGTACCACCCGACTTCGAGCAGTGAGGCGGCGAGGGACTTGGACCGGGCGAGGCTCTCTGCGATCGCCGGATTCCAGCAGCGGGCGAATCCGCATGCGAGCCTTAACGCCAGGCTGGAGATCGTCGACCACGGATCCCATGTCACCGTCGTCGGGTTTGTACGCACTGGCCGTTAGGCCCAGCGTCCAAGGTGGGTGGCCGTATCGTTGCGGCGGGCCCCTGTAGTCCAACTGGCAGAGACACCCGGCTTAAACCCGGCACAGTATGGGTTCAAATCCCATCGGGGGCACCACTTCTCCCTGA
>CAJAKT010000579.1 GCA_903940375.1 uncultured bacterium
AAGGAGTGCGGCGGCGTCACGGTGGCGCGGACGCCTGAGCGCATGGTGCAGCTGCTGCGCACCGCGGCGGCCGCCGAGGCGTTCGACCTCGCGTGCGAGATCCTCACCCCCGCGCAGGCGCTCGACCGCTACCCGATCCTGGAGACGTCCGATCTGCAGGGCGCGATCTGGCTGCCCTTCGACGGCACCGCCAACCCCACCGATGTCACGCAGTCCCTCGCGAAGGGCGCACGCCTGCTCGGCGCACGCGTCTTCGAGCGCACGCGCGTCATCGGCATCACCATGGCCGACGGAGCCGTCACCGGCGTGCAGACCGACCAGGGCGACATCGAGGCGGAGATCGTCGTCAACTGCGCGGGCCAGTGGGCCAAGGCGATCGGGGCGATGGTCGGCGTCACCGTGCCGCTGCATTCGTCGGAGCACTTCTATGTCGTGACCGACGAGATCGCCGGCGTCGACCGGATGATGCCGATCCTGCGCGACCCCGATGGCTACACGTACATGAAGGAGGAGGTCGGCGGCCTCGTCGTCGGCGGCTTCGAGCCCGTGGCGAAGCCGTGGGTCGCACCCGACAAGATCCCCTACCCCTTCGAGTTCCAGCTCCTCGACGAGGACTGGGAGCACTTCGAGATCCTGATGGAGAGCGCGCTGCAGCGGGTCCCCGCACTGCAGGAGACCGGCATCAAGAAGTTCTACAACGGGCCGGAGAGCTTCACGCCGGACAACCAGTTCATCCTCGGCGAGGCACCCGGCGTCCGGAACTTCTTCGTCGGCGCGGGCTTCAACTCCGTCGGCATCGCATCGGCGGGTGGCGCGGGCCGGGCGCTCGCGCAGTGGATCGTCAGCGGCGAGCCGCAGTCCGACCTCGTCGGCGTCGACATCCGGCGCTTCGCCCCGTTCAACGGCAACAACCAGTGGCTGCACGACCGGGTCGGCGAGGTGCTCGGCCTGCACTACTCGCTGCCATGGCCGAATCGCGAGTATCAGACGGCGCGGCCGTTCCGCCGCTCGCCGGTGCACCAGCAGATCGAGGATGCCGGTGCGTGCTTCGGCTCCAAGATGGGCTGGGAGCGGCCGAACTTCTTCGCGCCCACGGGCGAGCAGCCGATCATCGACTACTCCTGGGGCAAGCAGAACTGGATCCCGTGGGTCGACGCCGAGCAGCGGGCTACGCGTGACGCGGTGGCGCTGTTCGACGAGACCTCCTTCGGCAAGCTGCTCGTGCAGGGTCGCGACGCGGAGGCCGTGCTGCAGTGGCTCTGCACGGCCGATGTCGCCGTCCCGATCGGGCGCACGGTGTACACCGGAGCGCTCAATGCGCGCGGCACCTACGAGGCCGACGTCACCGTCACGCGCATCGCGCATGACGCGTACCTGTGGGTCACCGGCGCCGCGTCCGTGGTGCGCGACCGCGACTGGATCGTCCGGCACACGGCCGACGACCAGCAGGTGAGCGTCACCGATGTCACGGGCGCCTATGCGGTGCTCGGCGTCATGGGGCCGCGATCACGCGACCTGCTGCAGTCGCTGTCCCGCGCCGACTTCAGCAACGACGCGTTCCCGTTCGGCACGAGCCAGGAGGTCGACCTCGGCTACTGCACGGTTCGCGCCACTCGCGTCACCTACGTCGGGGAACTGGGCTGGGAGCTCTACGTCCCCGCCGAGTTCGCCGTCAGCGTCTTCGACCTGCTGAGCAGTGCGGGCGAGGCCTTCGGCATCGCGAACGCCGGCTACTACGCGATCAACGCCATGCGCCTGGAGAAGGGCTACCGCGCGTACGGTCCGGAACTCAATCCGGACTACAACCCGGTCGAGGCGGGGCTGCTGTTCGCCACCAAGTTGAAGACCGACATCCCGTTCCTGGGCCGCGAGGCCGTCGAGGCGGCACGCGCAGCCGGTGTCCGTCGCCGGCTGGTGTCCTTCGTCGTCGACGATCCCGCCGTGATGATGTGGGGTGGCGAGCTGCTGCTGCGCGACGGCGTCGGCACCGGGCAGGTCACGTCGGCCGCCTTCGGCACCGCGACGGGCTCGTGCGTCGGGCTCGCCTACGTGTGGCGTCCGGACGGCGGGGTCGTCACACCCGAGTACCTGGCCGAGGGCGAATGGCAGGTCAACGTCGGCGGCACGCGCGTCGGCGCTTCCGTCAGCCTGAAGGCACCGTACGACCCGACCTCGGAGCGCATCCGCACCTGACCACCGAAACACCAAAACGAACGGCCCGCCGTGGTTG
>CAJAKT010000580.1 GCA_903940375.1 uncultured bacterium
GTCGTCAGGGTGGGTACACGCGCATCACCAAGATCGGTCCGCGCAAGGGTGACAACGCACCCATGGCCGTCATCGAACTAGTCGAGCCGATGCTCGAGCAGGTCGTGGCTGAGGCGACGGGTGCAACCAAGCGCGCGGCGAAGGAGAAGGCGGCCGCGGCCGCTCCCGTTGCCGTCGTCGAGACCGTTGTCGACGAGGTGATCGAGGATGCAGACGGCAACTTTGTTGCAGAGGAGATCATCGACGACGTCGCTGTTGTCGACGCGGATGGCGATGTTGTGGCCGAAGAGGTCGAGGTCGTCGAGATCGTTGCCGACGTTGCCGACGATGCCGAGGCTGAGAAGAAGGACGAGTCCTGACCGACTCCGCCCACGTGATTCAGCCCGTCCCCGGTATGCCGGGCGACGGGCTGTTTCGTCTGCGCCTGGACATCTCCTACGACGGCCGTGACTTCGCCGGATGGGCGAAGCAGACGGACCTGCGAACGGTGCAGGGGGAACTCGAGCGCGCTCTGAGCCACCTGCTCGGGACTGAGCTGACCATCACGTGCGCCGGCCGAACCGATGCCGGCGTGCATGCGCGGGGCCAGGTCGCCCACACGGATGTGCCAGTCGGGCTCGATCCGGCAACCCTCGACGTGCGTCGGCTGAACCGCGCGTTGCCTGATGATGTGCGGCTCCTGGCCATTGCTCCGGCACCGTCGGGCTTCGATGCTCGGTTCTCGGCACTGTGGCGTCGATACACCTATCGCGTCTGCGACAGCATCATCGGCCCGGATCCCCTTGAACGTCACGAGACGCTGCGCTGGACCCGCGAACTCGATCTCGATCGCATGAATGAGGCGGCCCTCGGGCTCATGGGGGAGCACGACTTCGCCGCCTTCTGCAAGCATCGCGACTACGGCACGTCGATTCGCCAGTTGCAGAGCCTGTGCTGGCGCCGCCTGCCGGATGGGATCGCACTCATGGAGATCCAGTCGGATGCCTTCTGCCACTCGATGGTTCGCAGTCTGGTCGGCGTGCTGCTGCCCGTCGGCGATGGCCGTCGTCCGGTCCCGTGGCCAGCACAGATTCTTGCTGCGCGGCAACGCCATTCGGCCGTGACCGTCATGCCTGCGCATGGCCTCGTCTTGGAGGAAGTGGCGTATCCCGAGGATGCGCTGATGCTGGAACGGCAGTCCCGGACGCGTGTTCTTCGCAGCCTCCCGAGCGATGGCTGACATGGGTCATATCGATGTTCAGCATGTGACATACGGCCTGCCCGACGGTCGGGTCCTGCTCGATGATGTCTCGTTCCGTGTCCCTGACGGAGCAACGGCGGCGCTGGTCGGGGCCAATGGGGCAGGCAAGACGACGTTGATGCGGATGATGGCCGGCGACATCAAGCCGCATGAGGGCTCCATCGTCTGCAGCGGTTCCGTTGCCGTCATGCGCCAGTTCATCGGCCAGATGTCGGAAGGCACGGTGCGGGACCTGCTCATCGGAGTCAGCCCCCTGCCTTTGCAGATCGCGGCTCGCCGGCTTGATGATGCCGAGCTCGCGCTGATGGAGAGTGACGACGAGCCAACTCAGATGCAGTATGCGCATGCGATCTCCGACTATGCCGATGCCGGAGGGTACGACGCCGAGGTGCTGTTCGACGTCGTCACCGTGGCGGCGATGGGGGAGCCGTTCGAACGGATTCGCTGGCGTGCCGTCTCCACGTTGTCGGGCGGCGAGCAGAAGAGGCTCGTGCTCGAACTCCTCCTGCGCGGCAATGCCGAGATCCTGCTGTTGGACGAGCCGGACAACTACCTCGATGTACCGGGCAAGACCTGGCTGGAGGGACAGCTGCGGGAGACCCCGAAGACAGTCCTCCTGATCAGCCATGACCGAGAGCTGCTCAATCAGTGCGCAAGCCACGTGATCGCCGTGGAACTCGGCGCCGTGGGAAACACCGTCTGGGTGCACGGTGGTGGCTTCGCTACGTTCCACGAGGCCCGCGCCGACCGGTTCTCGCGGCTGGAGGAACTCGGCCGTCGGTGGGACGAGGAGCACATCAAGCTCAAGGAGCTGGTGCAGTCGCTGAAGGTCAAGGCCAAGTTCAATGACGGCCTCGCATCGCGGTACCAGGCAGCGCAGACGCGGCTTCGGAAGTTCGAGGAGGCCGGACCGCCGATCGCCGTTCCTCGTGAGCAGAGCGTTCGCATGCGGCTGACGGGCGGTCGTACGGCGAAGCGTGCAGTCGTCTGCGAGTCACTCGAGCTGACGGGTCTGACGAAGCCGTTTGACGGTGAGGTCTGGTTCGGCGAGCGGCTCGCAGTCCTGGGTGCCAATGGATCGGGCAAATCGCATCTGCTGCGACTGCTGGCTCTAGGTGGCAGTGACCCGGATGTCGAGCACCAGCCGGTGGGCGACGTCGAGATCCTTCCGGTGCGGCACTCCGGGTCGGCGCGGCTTGGTGCCCGTGTGCGGCCGGGTTGGTTCGCCCAGACGCATGTTCGTCCGGACCTCTCGGGCCGGACCCTGCTGGACATCCTGCACCGTGGGGATGAGCGTCGAACCGGCCTGCCCCGTGAGCAGGCGGCCCGGGTGCTCGACAGATACGAGCTGGCGGAGGCGTCCGAGCAGGACTTCGACACCCTGTCGGGCGGACAGCAGGCCCGCTTCCAGATCCTGCTGCTCGAGCTGAGCGGTGCAACGATGCTGCTGCTCGACGAACCCACCGACA
>CAJAKT010000581.1 GCA_903940375.1 uncultured bacterium
GACACCGGGCTTGGTCCGATGGCCGCGCACGAGCGGCGACGTGTCGACGGGGTAGTCCATGACGAAGGTCGGACCGGTGAAGCCGGCAATCACGTGGTGTTCGAAAAGCTCCTCGACGAGCTTGCCGTTCACCGCCGTCGGCGCCACGTCGATGCCGTCGCGCTCGCACAGTTCGAGCAGTCGGCTGCGCTCGGTGGACGGGGTGATCGTCTCGCCAATCGCCTCGGACAGCGACTCGTACAGACCGACCTGCGGCCACACGCCCGACAGGTCGAGTTCCGTGCCGTCGGGGTGCGTAATGCTGAGCGTGCCGCACGCTGCGAGCGCCGCCTCCTGGATGAGCTCGCGCGTGAGGGTCGCCACCTCCTGGTAGTCGGCATATGCCTGGTAGAACTCGAGCATCGTGAACTCGGGCGAGTGCGTGCGATCGGCGCCCTCGTTGCGGAAATTGCGGTTGACCTCGAACACCCGCTCGAGCCCACCCGCGACCGCGCGCTTCAGGAACAGCTCGGGAGCGATGCGCAGGAAAACGTCGATGTCGAAGGCGTTGGAGTGCGTGACAAACGGCCGAGCCGTCGCACCACCATGCAGGGTCTGCAGCATCGGCGTCTCGATCTCGAGGTAGCCGCGGCTCGACAGGCTCTGCCGGATCGATGCGACGACGGCCACGCGCGTGCGCGCCATCTGCTGTGCCTCGGGGCGCACGACGAGGTCGACATAGCGCATGCGCACCCGCGTCTCCTCGCTCAGCGGCTTGTGCGCGACGGGCAGCGGGCGAAGGGCTTTGGCCGCCATGCGCCACTCGTCGGCGAGCACGGACAGCTCGCCGCGCTTCGAGGTGATGACCTCACCGGCGACGAAGACATGGTCGCCGATGTCGACGAGGTCCTTCCAGGCAGCGAGCTGCTCCTCACCGACGTTGGCGAGCGAGAGCATCGCCTGGATCTCGGTGCCGTCACCGGCCCGCAGGGTCGCGAAGCAGAGCTTGCCGGTGTTGCGGGAGAAGATCACCCGCCCGGCGATGCCGACCCGCTCACCCGTCGCAGTGTCGATGGGCAGATCAGGGTGCGCCGCGCGAACCGAAGCGATGCTCGCGGTGATGGGCAGGCCGATGCCGTAGGGCTCCATGCCCTGCGCCGCGAGCTGCTCGCGCTTCTCCCGGCGGATCCGCATCTGCTCGGGCAGATCGTCCTCGGGATCGGGCTGTGCCTCGTGGCTGCCGGTCGCTTCGCTCATCACAACGACCAAGGCTATTCGATGCCTCGTAGGCTGCCGACATGACCGACTGGCCGACCCCCGCGCCCTTCCGTGGAGTGATCTTCGACATCCACTCCACCCTCATCGATCAGGGGTCCGCCCAGGAGTGGCTCGACGCCGCCCTCGCAGTCATCCCCCACCCCCTCAGCGCCGACGAGCGGGCCATCCTGATCGCCTTCCTCGACCGCATCTGGGAGGGCGCGCGCATCAGCGACCCCGGCAGCTCGCGGGACCTGTCGTTCGCGGACCACTCCCGCGTCTTCCATGAGCTGATCGCCGCCGGCCCCGGAGTCGACCGCGAGCTCGCCAACGCGCTCTACGACGTCATGCTCGACACCTGGCACGCCTACGACGACACCGTGCCCACCCTTCAGGCACTGAAGGCCGCGGGCATCCGCATCTGCCTGCTCTCCAACGCCGGCGTCCCGATCCGCAGTGTCCTTGACCGCGAGGGCGTGAGCCCTCTCGTCGATGCGGTCGTGCTGTCCTACGAAGTCGGCTGCGTGAAGCCCGACCACCGCATCTTCCGTGCCGCCCTCAGCGCCCTCGGCCTCGAAGCCCCGAGCGTGCTGATGGTCGGTGACAACGCGAACGACGACGGCGGCGGCGCGAGTCTCGGCCTGCGGACGCTGATCCTGCCGCGCACAAGCGGTCGCGTGCACGGCCTCGACACGGTCGTGCGTCTCGTCGTCACGGACTAGGCCGGAACGAGGACCTCCAGTCGGGAGCCGCGTGGCAGTGGCTTGAGCGACCATCGGCCGGCACTCGCCTGCTGCAGGTACGCCGTCCCGATCCCCGGGACTCCGCCGCCCGGCCCGCGCCCATCGTCATCCACGACCACGCGCACGGAGCCGTCCGACTCGGACGCCACGGAGATGTCGATGTGCGATGCACCGCCATGCCGGATCGCGTTGGAGATGGCCTCCTCGACAACACGCCCAACGGCCATCACGCTGGCCTGCGAGCCGGCGGTGTCGTCAACCCGCACGGTGAACTCGCACAGCCCCTCCCACAATGCGGCCTTGCGCTCCACCTCCTCGGCGATCGTCCCGACATACGTCGGCTGAGGCATCGGCTCCGCGAGCACGACCAGTACCTCCTGGAGAGCTGAGTTGACGGCGGCCTGATCGCCGGTCGCACTGGCCTTGTCCAGCGCCATCGCGCAGGAGACAAGCCGGGTCTGGACCGTGCCATGCAGGAGCTGCGCCGTCTCGCGCGCCAGTTCAGCGACCTGCCGGCTCCTGGCGATCGACTCCACCTGATCCTGTCGGATATCCGCGCGGAAGTTGGCCCGCAGTTCCGCGCTCTTGTCACTCCAGGCTCCGAAACCCGAGGTGATGAGGACGACCAGGGTGCCGACCACGAGCTGCGTCACCTGCCAACCAAGCGGTGCCGAGCCCGGCAGCCACAGTTCACGGAAGTGCACCCGGACGACCAGCGTGATCTGCAGGGCGACGATGCCGCCGATGAAGATCGCGGTGTGCCAGCGCGGGAAGGCCCGCATGACGGCATTGGCGCTGAGCATGACCAAGAAGATCAGCAGGACCATCGCGGATGTCAGGAAGATCCCACGCGCCAGGCCGAAGAGGCGAACCTGCACGAATCCGGTACCGAGGACGTCCACCGCGGCATACATGATCGGACGGAATGGCTGGTAGCGCACGATGTTGACTGCCAACGACCACCAAGGCGTGCGCGGGTAGCGTTCCGACGACTCGTTCCATAGCCGCTTGCTCAGGGGTCGCACCGACGACTCGGCCGTTCCCCGCAACAGATCAGAGACCTCTTGCACGTCCGCGGTACCGACATGTGTTTCGAAGGCAACTGCCCCAGCGGATTCGGCAAGGTGCGCCTCGACTCGGGTGCGCACCGGGCTCAGCTCCTGGCCGACCTCGTCGCGCAGCTCCTGCCGCAGCCGTTCGACGACCTCGACCTGCTGCAGTGCAGCCAGCTCGGTCTGCACGGATGCCGCGATCAACTCCCGTCGAACCGTGACCGCCTGCTCGCGGTAGTCGAGGAAGTAGGTGAAGGTCGGACCCCACCAGGCGCCGTAGACGGCGTCGAGCACTACCCGCTCGAGAGTGCCAAGGTTGGTGTCGAGCCCGAGCAGAGTAGCGCCGAGTCCGACGACCAGTCCGAAGATCACGCCGCAGAGAGCATCGACGGCGACGACGAGCCAGATTGGTACCGGCGTGACCCGGCGGTTGCGGAATACCGTTGCATTGAGCACCAGCAGCAGAATCCCCACCGCAGCAGAGGATGCAAGTGACAGCATCACCCACGACAGCGCGACGCTCGTCGACGACCGGAAGTGCTCCTCGCCGGCCAGCAGTGCGATGAGTCCGAGGCCCGCGGTGATCAGGTACGACTGCCACGCGATCGCCCAGCGACCACCCAGCCGCTCGCGAAGGGTGCGGGTCAGGAGCGGGTCAGGCCCGACGGGCACTGACCGCACCGCTCAACTGGTAGTACACCTGCGCAATCATCACGCGCGGGTTCTGACCCGGCCCTGTCTTGAGATCCAGCTGCTTGATCAGGCGCGCAACGGCTTTCTCAACCGCAGACTCGGTCAGCGATCGACGCGCTGCGATCTCGGCGTTCGAATGACCGCCGGCAACCAGCCGCATGATCTCGACCTGCTGATCGCTCAACGTGCTCAAGAGGCTTGACGGAGACGAGTCGGCCGCACCGGCTGCCGCCGTCTCCCGCGTCGACTCCCGTGACATGCGCAGTGCACGTCCGAGCACCTCAGGATCAGCCACCGTCTTCTTCACCAAGTAGACCGAGCCCACCGGAAGCGGCGGCTGGTTGTGCCCCATCAGCCGCGGCTCCTCGTACGTCGAGAGCATCACGATCCCGATGCCGGGCACCATCCGGCGCAGCCCATGCGCCAGATCGATGCCCGTCGGCCCCTCGCCCAGATCCAGGTCGACCACCGCGACCTCCGGCCGCAGCTCATGTGCGGCACGGAGGGCAGCGGGCACTGTCCCGGCATCCGCCACGACCTCGCAGCCCAGGGACTGCAGGGTCGTGGTGAGCATCACCCGGGTGAACGGGTCGTCGTCGACGAGAAGCACGCGCATCTGATCAGGCATCGGCCCCTCCTTCTTCGACCCTAGCGCGTTGACCATGTTCCGCCGTTGATGTCCCAGTAGGTCTCGCGATTGCACACGGGGCCGCCGCGGCCATCATTCGGCCACTCTGCCCAGCCAGCCGTCCAGCCTGCCTCGCACGCCTCACCGGCATGCCGGCCGTAGGCCTGGAACCACGACGGCGGAGTGGCTCCGTCCGCGGTGGGTGCGGACGGGACCGCCCAATCACAGTGATCGACGGCGGCTGCGAAGAGGCCATCCCAGTACGTGCCTTGCAGCCCGGGATCGCGCAGGAGGTCCCCGATGGGTGCAGAGCAGGAATAGATCATCACATCGGTCTGCACGCTCGCGGGATAGGTCCAGAAGCGCTGGAATGCGCTGTCCGGGCCCAGCGTCACGTCGATGTAGTCGGGTCCGATGACAACGTCGGACCCACTTCCGATGGACTGCGGACTCGGCGTAGTGCACCCTGAGGTGTCGATCCGCACGGGCGCGCCATTCGGTACGACGAAGACTCCGAGAGCACACCCGGGGACGGTGCCACTGACTGCAGACGCGCTCGGGGCCGCAATCGTGCCGGCAAGTGCCATGAGGAGTGCGGTGCCTGCTATTGCCCAACTCTTGCGCATGTGTGATCCGATCGTCAGGGGCGAGGGGTGATGCTGTGCACGCGATTGTTGGTGCGATGCACGCGCAGACCAAGCGATAAGGCCGTTCGCGGCGAAAGTGTGGTGCTAGCACCCCGTCACATGGATCGATGTGCCGCTACGCGTCAGGTGCGGTGCTGCCAGCAGCGCGTGCCCGGGGCGACTCGTCGCGAACAGGGCGCACCCGCGCTCGTCGCACCTGAGCAGAAGGTGACGCCACCCGCCTCGCCGCGTCGCGTATCCGACCGAGTTGCCGGTGCCGCATCGCCCACCGCCATCCCTCGCGCGAGCAGGAACTCGCCAACGAGTAGCCGGCTTTCATCCCTCACCATGCCCGGCCCCCAGACCTCATCTGCAATCGCCCAGATCTGCTCCAGCGACTGGATCCCGATGACCTCGCTCAGCAGGGCGATGTCGTCGAGATCACGCAGGCCACGTGCCGCACGCACTTTCATGGCCAGCAGGTGCGTGGGTGACGCGATGCTGACCGTGATGCCGGGGGCATGGAAGGCCTCGACTTGGCCAGCGTCGAAGACGTGTGGGAGCAGCGGCTTCACTCGACCGTTGAACCAGTCGCGGTCCAGGTCACCTCGATCGACGGCCATCGCCTGCGCCTCGGCTTCAACCTCCGCCTGCTGCTCGGTCACCGCATCGATGTCGCGCGTTACGACGGCTCGGTTGTATGCGAGAAGCATCGCGGCTCCCCCGACGATGTGTACGTCAGCCTCGATACTCCGTGCCGCGAGGCGCGCGCCAAGCTCTCGCAGCAGGGCGACGACCGCAGCGCGATCGAGTTCACTGCTCACACGGACTCCAGTTCCCGTGCGCTGAACATCACTCCGCGTGCCCGCATGCTTGACGGCGATTCCTGCAGCACGCGGGCACGAAGGGCGGGGATGTCCTCCGCAGCACCGAACCACCAGATGCGCGACAGGTACCGATCTGGCTCGCGCGTCCAGTCGGGGGTTCGTTCGAGTCCGGCCTGCCGACACAGGTGAACGGCAAGGCCAGCGAGCAGGGCGTCGTAGCGGCGGTCGCCGGTGGTGGCCGGACGTGTCAGAAAGAGATTGCGATCGGCCGTGTCCGTCAGCGAGGCGAAGTCATCGGATGCCTGGATGATCCGGCGGATCAAGACCTCAGGGCCCCGCCCAGCCTTCAGGTCCTTGCGCAGGCAGGCCGCGTGCGCGGGCAGCGTGCCGATCGACGTTCTCGGGTAGGCGGAGTCGGTGGCGAGATTCGCTAGGGCCCGAATGCGTCCCGCAACGTCGGTGCCGGGCAGCAACGCCCCTTGCTCGTAGGCGCTGACATTGGACTGACGCGTGCCCAGCAGGTCGGCCGTCCGTCCCTGCGTGATCCCTAGACGCACCCTGCTCGAGCGCAGCACATCAGCGAGCGAGCGCTCGACGGCGGAGTCCACCGCCCGATTATATAATCCTCCCTGATACTTATATGAGTCAGGAGGCGTTGCGGTCGAACACCATGCGCAGGCCGAGCAACGTCAGGTCGGGCTCGTGGTGCGTGATCCGCCGCGACTCGGGCACGACGATCGGCGCAAGGCCGCCGGTTGCCACCACCGCTGTGACCTCGCCGAGTTCGGCGGTGATGCGGTCGACCAAACCGTCGACCTGGCCGGCGAATCCGTAGAGCGCGCCCGACTGCAGGGCCTCGACCGTGTTCTTGCCGATGGCCGAGCGCGGACGGACGAGCTCGACCTTGCGGAGCTGGGCCGCGCGCTGAGCGAGGGCGTCGATGGAGATCTCGATGCCGGGTGCGAGGGCGCCGCCCAGGAACTCGCCCTTGGCCGAGACGACATCGAGGTTGGTCGAGGTGCCGAAGTCGACGACGATGCACGGGCCACCGAACAGGTGATGCGCCGCGATCGTGTTGACGATGCGGTCGGCACCCACCTCCTTGGGGTTGTCCGTGAGGACGGGGACGCCGGTCTTGGTGCCGGGCTCGACGATGACGATGTTGATGTCTGCGAAGTAGCGGTCGAGCATCACGCGCATCTCACGCAGGACGGCCGGGACGGTGCTGCACAGCACGATGCCCGTGACGGGATCCTGATCGGCGAGCAGGCCGCGGTACGTCAGGGCCATCTCGTCGGCGGTCGTGCGAGCATCGGTCTTGATGCGCCACGACGAGACGAGGTCATCCCCGTCGTACATGCCGAGGACGGTGTTGGTGTTGCCGACATCGATCGCGAGCAGCACTACGACTCCTGACGAAGGTCGGCACCGATGTCGAGCACCGGGGCGGAATGGGTGAGGGCTCCGACGGCAAGGTAGTCGACCCCCGTGCTGGCGACCTCGGCGGCCACCGGCAGGGACAGGCCGCCAGACGCTTCCAGGCGCGCACGACCCGCGGTGATGCGGACCGCCTCGCGCATGTCGTCGACGGTGAAGTTGTCAAGCAGGACGAGATCAGCGCCGGCCTCGAGGACCTCCGTGAGCTGGGCGAGTGAGTCGACCTCGACCTCGACGTCAATGCCGGGGAACTCACGACGCACCGCGTCGAACGCCGCAGCAACACCGCCCGCAGCAACCACGTGGTTGTCCTTGACCAGTGCAGCGTCCGATAGGGACATGCGGTGGTTGACTCCCCCGCCGCAGCGCACGGCGTACTTCTCCAGTCGGCGCATGCCGGGCGTGGTCTTGCGGGTGTCACGGATCGCGGCGCCCGTGCCGGCGATCGCATCGACCCACACGCCAGTGAGGGTCGCGATGCCGCTGAGGTGGCCGAGCAGGTTCAGAGCCGGGCGCTCGGCGCGCAGCAGATCGTGCGTCGGTCCGGTGACGGAGATGACGACGGTCCCCTCTGTGACACGGGTGCCGTCGGGTGTTACCTCGCGGATCGTCGCGGCGTCCCCGCACACGTAGGAGAACACGGCAGCAGCAACGGGAACACCCGCCGTGATGCCGGGCCGTCGTGCGACGAGGTCGAGCGTCGCACGCTGGCCGACCGGGACCGTGGCCACCGTGGTGACGTCGACGCCACCGTCGAGGTCCTCCTCGACCGCAAGACGGATGAGCAGCTGCAGGTCGTCGGGGTCAAGGCCGGCGGCCTTCAGCTCCGCACGGATCTCGTCGTTGATCCGTGGCGCCGTCGGATCGGCTGCGTCGCTCATGTGGTCTCTCCCGTCACCGGTTCCTCGATCGTGCGCAGGTTGCCGTCGTCGTCGACGCTGGTCACCAGACGCAGGCGCCAGCGCACATCGTCGCGCTCGGGGAAGTCCTCGCGCCAGTGCGACCCGCGCGTCTCCGTGCGGATGAGAGCGTGACGCACCAGGACGCTCGCGATCTGGTGGATATTCGCGGTCTCCCAGTCCTCGGTCGACGGTGATGCGCCGCTAGCCGCACCGAACTCCTGCAGCGCCGACTCCGCCTCCATCAGTGAGTTCGCACTGCGCAGCACGCCCGCATCGGTATCCATGACCTGCTGGATCGGGCGACGCACCCCGTGCGGAAGCAAGCCGTCGTTGCTGGGCAGCGGCATCGGTTCGCGTGCGAC
>CAJAKT010000582.1 GCA_903940375.1 uncultured bacterium
CTCGTGACCTCGGGAGCCGTCGCCATGCCTGCAGCGTAGGAGCAGTCGGCTCCTGTTATCCGCCCTTGACCGAGCGCCGTGCTGTACGTACATTTGTCCGTACGCAAAGGAGGGACTGTGGGCGTCACATCACGGCTTGAGGTTCGGGTGCACCCCGACAGCAAGGCGCGCCTGGAGCGGGCGGCGGCTCTCGCGCAGGTTCCGGTGAGCGATTTCGTGCGCTCGGCCGTTGAGGAACGCACCGCTCAGGTACTCGCCGAGCATGAGCTGCGGACCCTCGTTCCGACGGACTTCCTCGATGCACTCATGGCGAGCCTGGATGAGCCGGCTGAGCCGAACGCAGCGCTTTCCCGGGCCTTGGATCGCGCCAGGGACGCGGCACGTACCTGACTCATGGTGTTTCGCAGCGAGCACCTCGAGATCGATCGTCACGATGTCGGAGCGCTCGATTCCGGTGCATCCGAGCTGGACACGTGGTTCCGTGAGCAGGCGGCGGGAGCAGAGGCACGTCGGGTTGCACGCACATTCGTCTGGGTGGAATCCCAGCGCCCCGACCAGGTCCGCGGCTACTACACCCTGACGGGGCATCGCCTGGTTCGCTCAGCTCTGCCCGCGAGTGTTGGTCATGGGAGTCCAGCGGAGATCCCGGCGGTTCTGCTCGCCCGACTGGCCCTGGATGTAAGCCTGCAGGGAACGGGAATGGGTGGGGTACTGCTGGCCGATGCGCTGATGAGGATCGTCACCGCGACGAGAACGGTTGCCGCGCGCTTTGTCGTGGTCGATGATCGTGATGAGGTGGTCGCAGCGTTCTATGAGCACTACGGGTTCCGGCGTATCCCGGACTCCATGAGGCTGGTCCAGAAGGTGTCTGACATCGCGAGTGCGATGCCGTCACCTTGACACTGGATGGTCGTAGGGCCGGTGTGTGAAGCGCTGTCGCTAGTGGCTGGTTGGCAGAACTTGGGCCGGACAGCGCGCCAGCACGCGGCTGATCGCCGCCTTCTCAGCGGACGTGATCCACAGGCCGTACTTGGACTTCACCGCGACCTGACGAGCGACGAACGGGCACCAGTAGCCCCGGTCCGACGGCAGCCAGGTTGCCGCATCGCCATCGCCCTTCTGCCGGTTCGCCGAGTAGTCCACCGCGAGCAGATTGAGCGGGTCGTTGGCGAGGGAGGTGCGACGGAGCTCCGTCCAGCGGAAGGCGCCTTTCTGCCAGGCATCCGACAGCGAGACGACATGGTCGATATCGACGGTTGATTGGCCGTGGACGTACACGTTCGTGTGGCCGGTGTACGGGTCGGGGGAGAGCACTCCGGACTGGACCTCGCAGCCCCCGCGCACCTTCGTACGCTGCAGGTCGCGTCGCAGGATGTCGTTGCGGGTGTCGCACCCGTTGCCGTCGACGTCCTTCCACTCCGGACCGAACGCATCTCGGCTGTACCCGGTCCTGGGTGCGCGGCCCTTCACTTCGAGGGATGCGAGTGCGCTGGTCACGGAGACAGCGAGGCTGGCGGCGGGCTGGTGCTGCGGCTCCCGTGTCATGGCCGCGGCAGCGGGGCTCGCCGCCGCGAGGGCAAGCACTCCCGCAATCACTGCGGCCGTGAAGCGTCCCGTGCGCATGCGTGCCCCCGTCTCGGTTCGACGGTAGGGGGAGGAGGGGGTTCAGGCGCGCAGGCGCGACGGTGCGGTCATTAATGATGGGGGGAGCGGGCCCAGGACCAGATGGCCTTGACGGCCGTGTAGCAGCCAGCGGCCATGAAGGCGAAGAGCATGAAGGTGAGGTAGCGGCTGACGGTGCCGCCGGGTGCGCCCGCTCCGCCGAGCAGGGAGTCCCAGATGCTGCCCGTGCCCGCAATGTTCTGCCAACCGAACCAGACGGCCGGATTGAGGAACTCGGTCCAGGAGGCATTGGCGATCGTCCAGAACCCCGCCAGTACCTGCTGGAGCAGGGAGAGGGCCGCTATGAGTCCGGCCCAGATACCGATTGGCCCGGCGATAGCCGTGACCAGGACGGCGAGTGTCGTGCGTGCTGCCTTCATGGTGGTGCCCCCGTCTCGTGCGCTCAGCCAAGCACGAGGGGCTGACGGTCCTCGATGACCTTGGCATGGGAGGCGGCCCAGGGCTACGAGACCTTGACCTTCTTGCGCTCGATGCGCTCCGGAGTCGGCCACTTGACTGCGGTGACCAGCCCGAGGCGCTCGAGCAGCCGGATCGCGATGGCTGACGTGTCGAGCTGCCAGCGCAGCACCCCGTGGCGTGCACTGCTGGGATCGGCGTGGTGGTAGTTGTGCCATGACTCGCCACCGGAGATCGGTGCCAGCCATGCCACGTTCGTGCTGCGGTCACGGGTGACGAAGGGACGCTTGCCCCAGATGTGACACACCGAGTTGATGGACCACGTCATGTGGTGCACGAGGGCGATGCGTACGAGGGTCACCCAGAAGAAGGCCTGTGCCGCGCCGACCCAGCCGTCGACGGCGTAGCCGATGGCGGTCGGAATGGCCATGCTGATGATCGCGATGAGCGGCCACAGGCGCGAGATGCGATCAACGGCGCGGTCAGCGATCAGGTCGGGCGCGTACTTTGCCGTGTCGGTGCCCGTGTAGGTGAACAGCCAGCCGACATGCGCGTGGATGAAGCCGCGGGCCAGTCCCCACGTCCCCGGTCCGTGCAGCCACGGGGAATGCGGATCACCCTCGACGTCGGAGTACTGGTGGTGCCGGCGATGGTCGGCGACCCAGTCGACGACCCGTCCTTCGACGGCGAGGCTGCCGGCGAGAGCGAGGATGGCCCGCATCGTGCGGCCCGTCGTGAAGGCATCGTGCGTGAACAGTCGGTGGTAGCCGATCGTGATGCCGTGGACGCCGATGACGTAGATCACGACGAGCATGATGATGTCGAGCCAGCGCACCCAGCCGTGCGCCAGGGCGATCGGCACCCCAATGACGACGGCGGCCAGCGGGACGGCGACGAATGTGCCGAGAATCGTGCGGGCGACTGGGCCGGGGGCCTGGGTCGCAGGTGCGGGCAGAGCAGGCTGCGCGGGGTACGTTCCAGTGGCCACGGGCAACCCTCTGCGGTCAGTGGTGCCGAGGCACGGTGGTCAGGACTTCAACGGTAACAGCGGACATGGGAACCGCGGGAGTCAAAGGGATGAATCAGGGGATTCCACCGATGACTCACGGGCACTATCGGAAAGCAGGGCGAGGAACGCATCGGCGGGGACGGGTCGTGACAGCAGGTACCCCTGGCCGAAGTCGCATGACGCGGCGGCGAGCAGATCTCGCTGGGCCTGTGTCTCGATGCCTTCGGCAATGACGCGCAATCCGAGTTTGTGGGCCATCTCGATGATGGCCTCGCACAACGCGAGGTTCTCGCTGTCGGGTGCTATCCCATTGACGAAGGACCGATCGATCTTCAGGTAGTCGACGTCGAGCCCCTGCAGGTAGGCGAGGGAGGAGTAGCCGGTGCCGAAGTCGTCAATGGCAAGTTGGATGCCGGCAGTGCGATAGGCCTCGAGATTCGTGGTGACGGTCTCGCTCCTGTCGAGCAGCAATCCCTCTGTGATCTCAACGACGAGGGCTGATCCGGGAACGTCCTGGTCGAGCATGAGCTGCAGCCGGCGGTCGTGCAGTCCATTGTCGTCAGCCACTTCTACCGGTGACATGTTGAAGCCGATCTCGAAGTCCGGCACGTGGACCCGCGCCTTGACCGTCATCGAGAGGACCTCGTTGAACACCCAGTCGCCGATGTCCTTGATCAGCCCGGACTTCTCGGCGATCGGAATGAAGTAGTCCGGACCGATCGGGCCGCGCAGCGGGTGCTCCCAGCGGACGAGCGCCTCGCCCTTGCAGATGCGCCCCGTCCCCATCTCGATGATCGGCTGGAACGCCATGTGCAGGTCCCCGTCGGAAATGGCGCGGCGCAGGTCCTCGGTCAGTTGGGCGCGCTCCAGCGCCTCAACCTGAATGGCTGCGGTGAAGTAGCGATGTCGGTTGCGCCCATGGTCCTTCGCCACGCGCATCGCCTGGTTCGTCGTGATGAGCAGGTTCGCCGCATCGGGCGCATCGTCTGGGAAGATCGAGACTCCAGCACTGCCCGTGCAGTGGACTTCACGCGTTCCGAGGATGAACGGCTGTGCCAGGACCTGTACAGCCTGCGATGCGATCTGCTCGATAGAGGTGCTGTCGGTGTTGTCGCTCAGCAGGATGGCGAACTCATCGCCACCCAGGCGGGCGACGGTCTCCGTCGCGGGAACCATGGCGCGAAGGCGCTCGGCCGCCTCCTTCAGGACGAGATCACCCGTTCGGTGCCCCAGTGTCTCGTTGATGTCGCGGAACTCATAGATGCTCACCGCGATGAGGGCAACCCGCCCACCTGAGAGACGAGCTCGATCGACGGCCTGGGCGAGCCGGTCCCCTAGGACCTGGCGGTTGGGCAGGCCGGTGGCGAGATCGTCGTGCAGGCTGTTCTGGCTGCTGACGATCGCGACGAAGTGGCTCAATGTGCCGGCATCACCGCGGACGGCGGAGACAGCGACGGACTGCGAGGCGACGCGCCCATCCTTCAGTCGGCTCACGAGTTCACCTCGCCAGAAGTCATGCCGATCGAGGCTGGCGTGCTTCTCCTGGTAGACGGCTTGGGGAGTGAGGTCCGAGCCGAGCGCCTCGAGCGTTTGGCCCCGGACATCGTCAATCGTGTATCCGGTCAGGGCGGTGAAGCCGGGGTTGATCTCGGCAATCCGCCTGTCCGGGCCCATGATCACCACGCCGTCATGGGTGGACTCGAAGACGCTGGCGCTGACGCGCATGCGATCCTGCGCAGCCATCTCGCTGGTCACGTCGGTCAGGAAGCCATGCCACAGAGTCCCGCCTTCGGCGTCCGGATCTGGGACGGCTTCGGTGAGGTACCAGCGTTCGGCGCCATGCTTGTCGTGCATGCGCAGCTGCGCGTGCCATGGCTGGTCGGATGCGAAGGCCTCTCCGAGCGCATCGCCGATTCTCTCGGCGTCAGCCTCGACCACGCGCGACATCAGCGGAGCCGCATCGCCTTTCACGTCGGCCGGGGTCAGCCCGAACATCTCCTCGATGCCGTGGCTCGCATAGGGGAAGGAGCTCCGCCCGTCTGGGGTAACCCGCATCTCGTACAGCATGCCGGGAACGCGGTCGGAGAGTCGTGACAGCCGCGTCGACAGCTGCCGACGGCGCTGGACCGATGTGATCAGGGCGAGGAACAGGAGCGCGACCAGGATCGTCAGCGAGTAGCCGACGAAAC
>CAJAKT010000583.1 GCA_903940375.1 uncultured bacterium
ACTGCGGCGCAGAGGTTTCCGGGATGCTCGGGGTCAGTGATGGCTGAGCCGATGGATGTCATGACCTGCGATGTCGCCGTCATCGGTGGGGGCCCCGCGGGGCTCACTGCGGCGACGGAACTGCGGCGATCGGGCGTTCATTCGGTCGTTGTCCTCGAGCGCGAGGAGCAGGCCGGCGGCATCCCTCGGCACAGTGACCACACGGGATACGGAGTGCGGGACCGTCGCGCGATGCTGACCGGTCCCGCGTACGCGAGGGCGCTCGTTGCCGACGCGCATGACATCGGCGTGGACGTGCGCACGGGCTCGATGGTCACTGGTTGGACTGAGGACGGATCGCCGCTCGTCACGTCACCGGTGGGGAGATCCCGGGTCGCCGCTGGAGCCATCGTGCTCGCGACGGGCGCACGTGAGCGGCCGAGGGCCGCGCGCATGATTCCTGGCGATCGTCCGGCCGGGGTGTACACGACCGGGCAGCTGCAGGGGCTCGTGCACCTGCAGCACCGAAGCGTGGGCACGCGCGCCGTTGTCGTCGGCTCTGAGCTGGTGAGCTGGTCAGCCGTTCTCACCCTGCGTGAGGCGGGATGCAGCACCGTCCTGATGGCGACGCAGGCCGCCCGGGTCGAGACACCAGCGGGACTTGCCTTGGTCGGCCGAACCGCGTTCGGATTCCCGGTCGCTCGTCGCGCCCGCGTGGCCCGCATCATCGGCCGTGATCGCGTCGAGAGTGTCGAGCTCGAGCATCTCGACACGGGCGCCCGAACGCGCGTTCCCTGCGACACCGTCATCCTCACGGGTGACTGGGTGCCCGACAACGAGCTCAGCCGCTTGCGCGGCCTTGACCTCGGTGACGGGCATCGGGGTCCGCTTGTCGACATGGCCCTGCGGACGAGCGCACCTGGTGTGTTCGCTGCCGGAAACCTGCTGCATCCCGTCGACACCGCGGATGTGGCGGCGCTGGATGGCCGTCATGCGGCGAACGCGGTTCGCGCGTGGCTGTCCGGCGAGCGCGTGCAACGACCCGCGGTGCGACTCATCGCTGAGGAACCGTTCGCGTGGGTCGCGCCCGGGCTCCTTCGCCCCGGCGATCCCGCGCCAGCCCGTGGCCGCCTGCTGATGTGGGGTACGGAACACCGCGTGCTCCCACGAGTCGTCGTCGAGCAGGGCGGCACGGTTCTTGCGCGTAGGCGTATCCCGTGGCCGCTTGCACCAGGGCGGATGTTCCGGTTGCCGTACGGCATGGTTGCGGCCGCGCGCCCCGATGCCGGCGACGTCATGATCCGCCTCGGGTAGTTGGGGGGTGTGGAGTCCTGATTCGCGAGGGCTGTACTTTCCTTTCCTCGCGAAACTGGACTCCACACACCCCAACCCCTGCCTAAGCAGAAAGGCCGGCGACGATGGCGGCGACGACCATGACGACGAGTCCGATGACAAAGAGCATCGACAGGATCGTCGGCACCCACGGCTTGCCGCGGTCGCCTCGACGGATCTCCGGGCCCGAGCCGCTCATGGCGATGCCCTCAAGGGTCTCCATCAGGACGACGAAGGTGACAGGCGAGAGCAACGCCAGCACCCACGGCGCCGTGGCTCGATGTCGACGGGTAGGTGCGGGCGTCTGTGCCGGTGCGATGTAGGCGTTCATGGTCGCCTTCCGAACTACTGGTCGATCACTCCACTTTCAGGGTACGCCGGGAGTGCCAATCGGCAGGTGTGCAGCACTTTCCCCAACGCTTGCCTAGGAGGACAGCCCGGCGACGGTGCCATCGGTGCAGACGGCGAGCCCCATCTCGGCGAGAGACTCCGTGGCGACGCCCATGGCGTGCGTGTCGCCAGCTGTGGTGCCGAGCTGCTTGCCGCTCAGCGTCCGCGCGTGGATCGACTCGGTGATGACGGCCAGCTTGAAGCATGCGAGGGCTGTGCAGGCATCGAGGTGACCGACGGACAGGCCCGATCGCTCCGCATACGTGCTGATGATCCGGGCGCGGTCCCAGAAGCCCGCTCCGTCGGTGAGGTGCTCGGCCACCGGCACCTGATGTCGAAGCGTGTCGGCGGCTTCTGTCCAGTAGACGAGCGTGAGGGCGAGGTCGGCGAGGGGATCGCCCAGTGTCGACATCTCCCAGTCGAGGACCGAGAGCACCTGAGCCGACGCGGGCGCCAGGATCACGTTGTCGAGTCGGTAGTCGCCGTGCACGAGCGACCACGGCAGATCGAGGGGGAGTGGCTCGAGCAGGTCCGCGAGCCTGGATCGCAGGGCGTCCATCGTCGGCAGGTCGCGCGTCTTGGTGTGGTCCCACTGCTTCGTCCATCGAGCCAGCTGCCGGGGCAGGTAGCCCTCCGGTCGGCCTAGATCGCGAAGGCCCGCTGCGGCGACATCGACACGGTGCAGGTCGGCCAGAACGTTGACCAGTGCGGCTGACACGTCGTCGGCTTCGATGGCGGACAGTGCCTGGGCGTCGTCCGACGTGGCGATGATTCGTCGTCGACGAACTCCATCACCAGGAAGGGCGCGCCGTTAACCTTCTCGTCCTCGCACAGGGCCAAGGCAGTGGGCGCCGGAAATCCCGCTTGGCTCAGGCCCGTGAGGACCCGAAACTCACGCGCCATGTCGTGCGCCGTGGGCATGACGTTGCCGAGCGGCGGGCGTCGCAGTACGACGCTGTGGTCGTGTGCATCCGTGAGCCGATAGGTGACATTGGAGCGACCACCCGTGAACAGTTCGGCTTGAAGGGGGCGGGCGGTGTCGAGCCCGACGTCCTGAGCAGCCAGCCAGGTCTGCACCGACGTCAGCTGCAGGCCGGGCAGGTCCGCGGAGGTCACATCGGGCAGCCTATGACAGGGTTGAGCGATGACGGCTGAACGCTACTTGCTGTAGTCGTAGAAGCCGCGGCCGGACTTGCGGCCGAGCAGGCCTGCCTCGACGTGCCGCTTGAGCAGGGCCGGCGGCGCAAAGGCGGCCTCGAGGTGCTCGGCGTACAGGCTCTGCGAGACGAGCAGCATCGTGTCGAGGCCGATCATGTCGCAGAGCTTCAGCGGACCCATCGGCATGCCACAGCCAGCCACCATGCCTTCATCGATGTCATCGCGGCTCGCGACGCCGTTCTGCAGCGAGCGGATGGCGGAGAGCAGATAGGGCACGAGGATCGCATTGACGACGAACCCCGAACGGTCCTCGGCGCGGATGACCTTCTTGCCGAGTACCTCAGCGCAGAAGGCGTGGGTGGCGTCTGTCACGGCATCGTCGGTGAGCAGGCACGGCACGACCTCGACCAGAGGCATGACGGGTACGGGGTTGAAGAAGTGGGTGCCGAGGACACGGCCCGGGGTGGTACTGGCCGCGGCGATCTGGGCGACGGGGATCGATGACGTGTTCGTGGCGATGATCGCCTCGGGGGTGAGGACGGCATCCAGCCGGGCGATGAGCGCAACCTTGTCCTCGACGGTCTCGCGGATCGCCTCGATGACAATCTCACGGTCGGCGAGGGCGGACATGTCCGAGGTGAAGGTGATGCGTCCCATGATCACGTCAACAGGCTCGGCGAGCTTGCCGGCTGCCTCTGCCTTGGACAGCGAGGCCGTCATGCGCACCTGGGCTGGCGTGAGCGCATCCGGGAACGCATCGACGACAACGACGTCGCATCCTCCCTTGGCACCGACCTCTGCAATACCCGATCCCATGACGCCGCAGCCGACGACACCAAGACGCTTCATGTATTCCGCTCTCTCGATATGTGCGAGCTCCGTTGACGGCGCGCTGTCAGAAGTCGCCGGCATTCGCGCGCAGGGCGCGAAGAACGGTCCGCAGTTGGTTGGTCTGATGCTCAGTAATGCCGAGTTGCTCGAAGACCTGCCCGTTCAGGGCGGTTGTCGCGGCGTTGGCACGCGCGCGGCCGGTCGCGGTGATGGACGCGAGGACCGCTCGTCGATCGGTGGGATGCGGGAGACGCTCGACGTAGCCCTGCGCCTCGAGGCGGTCGACCGCACTCGTGACGCTCGTCGGGTGCACCTGAAGCAGTGCCCCCATGCGGGTCATCGGCAGAGCGCCCTCCCTGGTGAAGGAGAGCAGCGTGAGGATCTCGTATCGCGCGAAAGTGAGATCCAGCGGCCGCAGGACGGTGTCGATTCTCTGCAGGACGATCTGCTGGGCGCGGACGATCGACGTCACTGCGGCCATGCCGTCTGCAGCTTCCGCCCAGCCATGGGCAATCCACTGCCGACGCGCCTCCTCGATGGGGTCGCTGTCCAGCATGCGTCCGATCGTCACGAATGCCTCCCGTTGCGGCGCTGGGATGTCGCTTCAGACATTCCGCCGGTACTGACCGCCTACCTCGAAGAACGCGGAGGTGATCTGACCCAGTGAGCATACTCGGACGGCCTCCATTAGGGCGGCAAAAATGTTGCCACCCGATGATGCGACGTCCTTGAGTATTGCGAGGGCCGGTTCCGCCTCCTCGCGGTGCGCATCGTGGAAGGCCGCGAGACGCACGACCTGTGAACGCTTCTCCTCCTCGCTTGCACGAGCGAGCTCGAGAGTGTGCGGTTCGCCGGCACCGTCGGGATTCTGGAAGGTGTTCACCCCGATGATGGGGAGTGAGCCGTCGTGCTTGCGGTGTTCGTACAGCATCGACTCGTCTTGAATCCGGCCCCGCTGGTAGCCGGTCTCCATGGCGCCGAGAACGCCGCCGCGGTCGGAGATGCGCTCGAACTCGGTGAGCACGGCCTCCTCGACCAAGGCGGTGAGCTCGTCGACGATATAGGAGCCCTGCATGGGGTTCTCGTTCTTCGTCAGCCCCCACTCCTGGTCGATGATCAGCTGGATGGCCAGCGCCCGACGAACAGACGGGGCGCTCGGCGTGGTCACAGCCTCGTCGTAGGCATTGGTATGCAGGGAGTTGCAGTTGTCGTTGGTCGCGCACAGGGCCTGGAGCGTGGTCCGGATGTCGTTGAAGTCCATCTCCTGGGCGTGAAGCGAACGGCCAGAAGTCTGGATGTGGTACTTCAGCTTCTGCGCCCGATCGTCGGCACCGTAGATGTCGCGCATGGCGATGGCCCAGATACGTCGAGCGACGCGACCGAGGACGGTGTACTCGGCGTCGATTCCGTTGGAGAAGAAGAACGAGAAGTTCTGCGCGAAGTCGTCGACGGCCATGCCACGTGCCCGGTAGGCCTCGACGTAGGTGAACCCGTTGGCCAGTGTGAAGGCGAGCTGGGAAATGGGGTTCGCCCCAGCCTCAGCGATGTGGTAGCCAGAGATGGATACCGAATAGAAGTTGCGCACGCGCTGGTCGATGAACCACTGCTGCACATCGCCCATGCAGCGGATGGCGAACTCCGTCGAGAAGATGCAGGTGTTCTGGCCCTGATCCTCCTTGAGGATGTCTGCCTGAACCGTGCCCCGGACATTGGCGAGCACCCAGGCGCGGATGTCCGCGGCTTCCTCGGGAGAGGGCTCGCGTCCCTCGAGGTCACGGAAGGCGTCGAGTCGCTGGTCGATGGCCGTGTTCATGAACATCGCGAGAATCGTCGGGGCAGGACCGTTGATGGTCATGGAGACCGATGTCGTCGGATCGCACAGATCGAAGCCGGAGTAGAGGACCTTCATGTCGTCCAGCGTCGCGATGGAGACACCGGAGGTGCCCACCTTGCCGTAGACGTCGGGCTCCTCGTTCGGGTCGCGGCCGTACAGGGTCACGGAGTCGAATGCGGTGGAGAGCCGTGTCGCCGGCTGTCCGGATGCGAGCAGGTGGAAGCGCCGGTTGGTGCGGAAGGGGTCGCCCTCGCCGGCGAACATGCGCGCTGGTGCCTCGCCCTCTCGTTTGAAAGCGAAGACTCCGGCGGTGTACGGGAAGCTCCCGGGCACGTTCTCCTCGCGCAAGTAGTGCACGAGTTCGCCGGCATCCTCGGTGCTGGGAAGGGACACGCGGGGGATGCGTGAGCCCGACAGCGTCTCCTTCCAGAGGGCCGTGTGCAGCTCGGTGTCTCGGACGCGAACGACCAGCTCGTCGGCGGCGTACTGCTCGCGGATCGAGGGCCAGGCCGCCAGCTGCTCAGCGACTTCGGGGTGCAACGCGGATTCCTGCTGCAGCAGAAGGGATTCGACAGCTGACGGATCAGAGCCGGACTCGCTGAGCAGGAGTGCCGCGGTCCGCAGATGCTGTGCACGTCGAGCCGCACCAGCCTGCTGGTCGGTGACGGCGTGGTAGCCGCGGACCGCCTCGGCGATCTCGGCGAGGTACCTCCCGCGCGCAGGCGGAACGACCGTGCTGAGGCTCGTGGGCTCCTTGCCGTCAAGACGCGGGAGCGCGCCGGGACCGGCAGTCAGCCCCTTCGCGACGAGCAGGTCGCTCAGGTGGTGGAACAGATGCGTGACGCCATCGTCGGCGAAGCGAGCTGCCGAGGTGCCGAAGACCGGCATGTCCTCCCACGTCGAGCTGAACGCCTGCCGGTTGCGCACCAGCTGGCGGGCAACGTCACGGCGGGCATCCTCCGCCCCGCGGCGCTCGAACTTGTTGATGGCCACGGCGTCGGCGAAATCGAGCATGTCGATCTTCTCGAGCTGCGATGCGGCACCGAATTCCGGCGTCATCACGTACAGCGAGGCATCGACGTAGGGCACGATGCCGGCGTCGCCCTGCCCGATGCCGGGTGTCTCGACGATGACGAGGTCGTGGGATGCCTTGCACGCGGCGATGACATCGGCCAGGTGCTCGGGAATCTCTGAGCCGGGCTTCCGGGTGGCCAGCGAGCGGAAGTAGACGCCGCCCAGGTCAACGGCGTTCATCCGAATGCGATCGCCGAGCAGCGCTCCGCCACCCTTGCGGCGGGTGGGGTCGACGGCAATGACCGCGATCCGCAGTTTTCCTTCGTGGTCGGCGCGGAAGCGACGTAGCAGCTCATCGGTGAGCGTCGACTTGCCCGACCCACCGGTGCCGGTGATGCCGAGAACGGGGGTGCCCGATCGCGTTGCTGCTGCGTGCAGCTGTTCGAGCCGGTCAGCCGGAGCGCGACCCTCCTCGAGAACGGTGATGGCGCGGGCCAGATCGCCGTCGTTGCCGGCGAGGACAACGTCGAGTTGCGGCAGGTCGGTGACGAGGTCGACGTCGCACTCCTCGACCATCGACGAGATCATGCCGACGAGGCCCAGGCGCTGGCCGTCCTCGGGGGAGAAGATGCGGACGCGCTGCTCGGCGAGCTGCGCGATCTCCGCGGGGACGATGACACCGCCGCCACCGCCGTAGATCCGGATGTGACCGGCGCCGCGGCTGGTCAGCAGCTCGCGCAGATAGGTGAAGTACTCGATGTGGCCGCCCTGGTACGAGGAGATGGCGATGCCCTGCACGTCCTCCTGGATGGCGGCCCGCACCACCTGCTCGACGCTGCGGTCGTGGCCGAGGTGGATGACCTCGCAGCCCTGCGACTGCAGGATGCGACGCATGATGTTGATCGACGCATCGTGACCGTCGAACAGGCTCGCCGCGGTGAGGAACCGGACGGGGTGACGGGGCGGGCGCTCCTCGGTCACGAGACTCTCCTCGTCCGTCGCATGGGGGCTGGGGCAGTCAAAGTATCGCCGTCCTGCTGCCGGCGTCCGCGGCTGGATCAGGAGGGGAGGGTCACGGCCCGAGGCCGTTTGAGCTCCCAGCGCGCGATCGAGCGCAGGTGGACCTGGTCCGGCCCGTCGAAGATCTTGAGTGCGCGCTGCCAGCCGTACATCTTGGTCAGCGGAATGTCGTCGCAGACCCCGAGGCCGCCGTGGACCTGGATGGCCCGGTCGATGACATTGCAGGCGACGCGCGGTGCGATGACCTTGATGGCGGCGATCTCGGTCCTGGCCGATTTCGCACCACCCTTGTCGATCATCGCTGCGGCCTTCAACGTCAGCAGTCTGGCCTGCTCGATCTCGATGCGTGACTCGGCGATCCACTCCTGGATCGAGCCCTGGTCGGCCAACAGACCGCCGAAGGCGACGCGGCTGTTGGCACGTTCGACCATCATCTGCAGGGCTCGCTCGGCCTGGCCGATGGAGCGCATGCAGTGGTGGATGCGACCCGGGCCCAGGCGCGCCTGGGCGATCATGAATCCGTCGCCCTCCGTCGCCAGGATGTTCTCGACGGGCACCCGTACGTCCTCGAACTCGATCCAGGCGTGGCCGTGCTGATCCTGGCGGCCGAACACGGTCAGGGACCGGGTGATCCGGACTCCGGGGGTGTCGATGGGGACGAGCACCATCGACTGCTGGCGATGCGCTGGGCCGGTGGGGTCGGTCTTGCCCATCACGATGAGGATCTTGCAGCGTGGGTCGTTGGCACCGGTTGTCCACCACTTGGTGCCGTTGATGACGTACTCGTCGCCGTCACGATCGATCGCGCACTCGATGTTCGTGGCATCGCTGCTCGCGACATGGGGCTCTGTCATTGCGAAGCCGGAGCGGATCGTGCCGTCGAGCAGGGGCTCGAGCCACTGCTCCTGCTGCTCCGCAGTCCCGAAGAGGTGCAGTGTCTCCATGTTGCCGGTGTCCGGAGCCTGGCAGTTGATCGCGTCGGGCAGCAGGTCGACGCTCCATCCGGAGATCTCGGCCAGTTGCGCGTACTCGACGTTCGTCAGCCCGCTCACGTCCGGCAGGAAGAGGTTCCACAGGCCCAGGGCGCGCGCTTCGGTCTTGAGGCGCTCGACGACGGGGGGCAGCGTGTGGTCATCTGGGCCGACCGATGCACGGTAGGCGTCGTACTCCGCCTCCGCAGGCAGCACCCGGTTGTTCAGGAAGTCCCACATAACGGCCGAGAGCTCCTCGACCTTCGCGCTGGGCTCGAAGTCCATGCTCGCTCCACTGCTACGTGACACCGGTTGGGGCTTTCCTGACTCTCGCCTGCCTGACGGCCTCATCCTCCCGCGTGTGCTCGCGGGGATGCAAGCAGCCGCTGTTCGCTGGCTGCGCCGTGGTGCCCCGACTCACCAACGAGACCGCGAAACCGGCAGACTGATCCCGGACACGAGGGAGCAGGGGACATGACGCGCAGCAAGCCGTGGGTGATGCGGACGTACGCCGGTCACTCGTCTGCGCGCGAGTCCAATGAGCTCTACCGGCTGAACCTCGCAAAGGGGCAGACCGGTCTCTCGATCGCCTTTGATCTGCCGACGCAGACGGGCTACGACCCGGACTCCCCGCTTGCGCGCGGTGAGGTCGGCAAGGTGGGCGTCCCGGTCGTCGACCTGGGTGACATGCGGGCACTGCTGGAGGGCATCCCGCTCGACCGGATGAACACGTCGATGACGATCAACGCCACGGCGATGTGGCTGCTTGCCCTCTATGTGACCGTGGCCGACGAGCAGGGCGCGCCGCGTCACGAGCTCTCGGGCACCACCCAGAACGACATCATCAAGGAGTACCTCTCCCGCGGTACGTATGTCTTCCCACCGGCACCGTCCATGCGGCTGATCACCGACATGATCGCCTGGAGTGTCACCAACACGCCGAAGTGGAATCCGACGAACATCTGCTCGTACCACCTCCAGGAGGCTGGGGCCACGCCCGTTCAGGAGGTCGCGTTCGCGCTCTCGACGGCGGTTGCCGTGCTCGACGCCGTTCGCGACTCTGGGCAGGTGCCGGCCGACGGCCTGACGGAGGTGGTCGCGCGGATCTCGTTCTTCGTCAATGCGGGGGTGCGTTTCGTCGAGGAGATGTGCAAGATGCGGGCCTTCGTCCAGTTGTGGGACGAGATCACCCGTGATCGGTACGGCGTCACCGACGAGAAGGCGCGGCGTTTCCGCTACGGGGTGCAGGTCAACTCGCTTGGGCTGACGGAGGCTCAGCCGGAGAACAACATCCAGCGCATCGTCCTGGAGATGCTGGGCGTCACGCTGTCGAAGAATGCGCGTGCGCGCGCTGTCCAATTGCCGGCGTGGAACGAGGCCCTCGGCCTGCCGCGCCCATGGGATCAGCAGTGGAGTCTGCGCATGCAGCAGGTCCTGGCACTGGAGACCGACCTGCTGGAGTACGAGGACATCTTCGACGGATCCCACGTGGTCGAGGCCAAGGTCGCCGAGCTTGTCGCGGCTGCTCGCGAGGAGATGGCTCGGATCGAGGACATGGGCGGCGCCGTTGTCGCTGTCGAAAGCGGCTACCTCAAGAGCGCCCTCGTGTCCTCGCATGCGGACCGCCGTCGCCGCGTGGAGTCAGGTGACGAGGTCATCGTCGGCGTGAACGAGTACACGACCACGGAGCCGAGTCCACTGACGGAGAATCTCGCCGGAGCGATCCTGCGCGTTGATCCTGCGGTGGAGGAGCGGGCGATCCTGGCCCTCGACGAGTGGCGTGCTGAGCGCGACCCGCTCGCGGTCGATGCGGCACTCACGCGCCTGGTGGCCGATGCCGAGTCGGACGTGAACCTGATGGAGGCCTCCCTTGAGTGCGCCCGCGCAGGTGTGACGACCGGTGAATGGGCCGGCGCCCTGCGAGGTGTCTTCGGCGAGTTCCGCGCGCCGACCGGTGTCTCCGGCTCGGTCGGCACGGGTGCTCGGACAGGCTTCGCCGAACTGCGCACGGCCGTTGCCGCGACGGGCGACGAGCTGGGTCATCGACTCCGCATCCTGGTCGCGAAGCCGGGTCTCGATGGTCACTCGAATGGGGCCGAGCAGGTTTCCGTCGCCGCTCGCGATGCCGGATTCGAGGTGGTCTACCAGGGAATCAGGCTCACACCGGAGGAGATCGTCGCGGCGGCCGTCCAGGAGGACGTCGACTGCATCGGACTCTCGATCCTCTCCGGGTCGCACCTGCAGGTCGTGCCGCAGGTGCTCGATGGCCTGCGGGCCGCTGGACTCGATGACATCCCCGTCATCCTCGGTGGGATCATTCCCGAGCAGGATGCGCGGTCGCTGACGGAAGCCGGTATCGCCGCGGTCTTCACCCCGAAGGACTACGACCTCGCGACTGTCATGGCCCGTGTGCTCGATGTCATCAGGGAGAGCAAGGATCTTCAGCCCGTCTGACCCACGCCCGTCCACGAACAGGAGTCATGCATGTCACAGCAGTTGCGCGCACGCCGGTCCAACCTGGCGGTGCCGGGATCCAGTCCGAAGATGCTGGAGAAGGCCAAGGGCCTTCCTGCCGACCAGGTGTTCATGGACATCGAGGATGCCGTTGCGCCCCTGGCGAAGCCTGACGCGCGCAAGAACATCGTCGCGGCGCTGAACGAGGGCGGCTACGAGGGCAAGACCCGCGTCGTTCGCGTGAATGACTGGACCACGCAGTGGACGTATGCGGATGTCATCGAGGTTGTCGAGGGTGCGGGTGCGAACCTCGACTGCATCATGCTGCCGAAGGTGCAGACCGCCGACCAGATCGTCGCCCTCGACCTCCTGCTCACGCAGCTGGAGAAGTCGAACGGGCTTGAGGTCGGACGGATCGGCATCGAGGCGCAGATCGAGAACGCCAAGGGCCTGATCAATATCGATGCGATCGCGCAGGCATCCCCGCGGGTGGAGACGCTGATCTTCGGGCCCGCCGACTTCATGGCGAGCATCAACATGAAGTCCCTCGTCGTGGGTGAGCAGCCGCCGGGTTACGACGTCGGCGATGCGTACCACTACATCCTGATGCGGATCCTGATGGCGGCCCGTGCGTACGACAAGCAGGCCATCGACGGCCCGTACCTCGCGATCAAGGACCTCGACGGCTACCGCCGCGTGGCCGGCCGCAGTGCGGCACTGGGCTTCGACGGCAAGTGGGTCCTGCATCCTGATCAGGTCGCTGCCGCCAACGAGGTGTTCTCGCCCCGTCAGGACGACTACGACCACTCCGAGATGATCCTCGACGCCTACGACTACTTCACATCGGCAGCGGGCGGCGCCAAGGGCGCCGTCATGCTGGGCGACGAGATGATCGACGAGGCCTCCCGCAAGATGGCCCTCGTCGTGTCCGCCAAGGGCCGCGCGGCGGGCATGAAGCGCACGACGACCTTCACCGCACCGGAGGCATGAGATGGCACGTCTCGCCCAGACTGAGGGTCTGACCGACGACCAGCGCGACATCCTCGCGGCCGTGCATGACTTCGTCGACAACGAGATCATCCCCGTGGCGAATGAACTCGAGCATGCCGACGAGTACCCGCAGGCGATTGTCGACCAGCTGAAGGAGATGGGTGTCTTCGGGCTGATGATCCCGGAGGAGTACGGCGGCCTCGGTGAGTCACTGCTGACGTACGCCCTCGTCGTCGAGGAGATCGCTCGTGGCTGGATGCCGGTCAGCGGCGTCATCAACACCCACTTCATCGTCGCGTACATGCTGATGCAGCACGGCACCCAGGCGCAGAAGGACTACTACCTGCCGCGTATGGCGACGGGCGAGGTCCGCGGCGCATTCTCGATGAGCGAGCCGGGCTGTGGATCGGATGTCTCGGCGATCACGAGCAAGGCCGTGCGCGATGGCGATGGC
>CAJAKT010000584.1 GCA_903940375.1 uncultured bacterium
AGCTGCATCGACATCGACGAGAGCCATCACCGGATACGTCCGGTTGTCCCCGTCGAGGTTCGGGTAGATCCCATCTCCTCGCACGCAGGCACCGCCGCGCACGCTGCCTGCGTTGAACACGAGCTTCAGACACGCCTGATTCACCAGGCCGCCCCAGTAGTTGGGGTGCAGGGACTCGCCGATGTCGTACGGGCCGTGAACCATCGATTCCGCACGTATGGCCGTAACCCACTCCGAGCCTGCCAGAGCATTTGCGTCGGTCCATCGCTCGACGGTCTTCCTCCAGCCGACGAGATCCACGCCCTTCTCGCACAGTCGGTTGCCGACATAGGCATTGGACAGGTCCAGGAAATGCCCGTTGGGCAGACGCGCAGCGGCCAGTGCCTGTCGCACGGTGCGATTGATCGTCGGCAACGCCGTGTCGTTGGCGTACTTCATGTCTGCGTTGAACATGCCGCAACCGCCGATGAACTGCCGGTTGTACCCCTCGCCGTACCGCACGCGGTTCGGATCGCTGGGGAGCGGAGATGGGTAGTCCTGCACGACGAGGTCCCACTGCTGGGACGTGTATCCAGCTTCGGTCATCGCATCATTGATGTTGCGGATCGCGTCGGTGATGCTCTTGAGCTGGCGCTCGACATTGGCCTTAGCGAAGAGATTCGTCACCCGCTCCAGTTGAATGCACGAGCGAGCACGCGGCGTCAGGAACTGGGTGACGCAACTGCGGACAACGTCCTCGAACTGGAAGTCATTTCCACCGATGGAGAGCGCGACCATGCGGACGCGGCCGGGATTGGCCGATGCGAGGCGGTAGAGCTCAAGCGCCTGACCACGCCAGCCGGCGTTCTCGTCCTGCCAGAAATCCAGCCCAGGCTTGAACTTCCCGTCCTTCATCCTCGTCGAGGTCTCCGCACCGCCGCACGACAGGTTGACGCTGGCGACATCGGCCCCGGCCTGATCAATGTGAATCTCGGAGTACTTGGCACGATGGCAGCCGTCGATCGCCTCCGCGCTGCCGGCATCGAGGTAGGTGTCGGCCCCGACATCCGTTCGATCGGAACTCAGTGAGTTAAGGGCATTTCCGGCCCAGCGTCCGCCCTGGCCTGAGATGTAGGAGTCGCCCACCGAGACAACGATCGGAGCGGACCCGCCGACCACCTGGCCCGGTGGGACGATCTTGACGGTGGGAACCGTGAGGCTCCCCTTCGCATAGCGGAGGTCACCGGCGTATTCGACCGTGAGGACGTAGCCACCCGCCGAGATCGCTGACGTCATCTCACCCGGAATGCGAGCAGTCGCGCGGCCGCCTTCATCCAGCGTGGCGGACACGGGCTGACAGGCCGGGCACGGTGGCGCACCGGGAGGCGCGTCGATCCGAGCGGTCACGCTTCCGCTGGGCACCACTCCCGAAGGATCGTCGCTCGTGACGTTGATCGGGACATCGAGTGGCAGCCCTTGAGCTGCCACGAGCCACTGCGGTCCGCCGATGACGATCCGGACTCCGGCCTCACCGCCAAGGAACGCGAACGTCTCCTGGACGGTCGGCGCCGGCAGCCAGAATTGGTCGCCTGGCTGATCTGCGGTGACGGTGCACTCGCCTCGGTCCGTGGCGACAACGACTGATCCACCGAGCAGCTGCCGCCACGCGCAACTACCCGAGAGGGTGATGTCAACAGGCAGGAGCGACGTCGCCGATGCCTCGATTGCCACCGTCTGATCGACAGAGGTCGACGGGATGGCACTGAGGGAGATCGCCTGAGGCTGCCGCCCCAGCATTCCGCCGTCAATACCGGCATCAGCGCTGGCCTGGGGCATGGCGACAAGCGCCCCGAGCACCGCCGTCGCCACACCTGCGAGGAAACGACTCCTCATGTCCGGCCGCCTCTACTGCGTCTGCCACTGGAAGCGCTTGACGATGAACCGGTTACTAGCCGCCAACGGCTCGTACTTCTTCCCGCCGACGGTGATCGCCGGAGCATCCAC
>CAJAKT010000585.1 GCA_903940375.1 uncultured bacterium
CCACGGAGGTGATGCCCGCATCCTTCAGCAGACGATTCAGCGAATGCCCGTCCTCGGTAGTGCCCTGGAATCCGCTGTACGCCGCTGACTCACGCCCCTTGGAGACGATCGCATTCAGGCACTCCACGAACGGGCCATGTGCATCGAGGTTGGGTGAGAACTGCGCTCCTGGAGTGTCCGCCACACAGTGCTTCGGCCAGGTGTCGATGAAGTCGGGGTGGGTCGAGAAGTGGTGCTCCGGATGGATGTGCCAGTCGCGGGTGGCGACGATCAGCGCGTAGTCCGCGCGATGAGCCGCGATGAAGTCCGCGACGCCGGAAGCGACGGCGTTGCCACCCGCCACGGGTAGTGATCCGCCTTCGCAGAAGTCGCACTGGCAGTCAACGACGATCAGCGCCCGCGCCGGACTACTTACCACTGAGACCGGGGACGGTGACACATCACGAGGCTAGACCCAGGTTGAACGCCATGTGTTCCCAGCGGGACTATCCCGCCGGTCCGACCTTGGCCCCGGGCTCCCCCGCCTCACTGATGAACAGCCGGGCCGCCAGCACCCGCGAGTTGGTCGAGTGATCCGCCTCGACCCCCAGCACCGTCATGATCCGGTGAATCATGTTCTCGACGGACTTGACGGTGGTCGAGCGCCGAGCCGCGATCTCCTCATTGGTCAGCCCGGCCGCAACCATGCGCAACACCTCAGCCTGCGCGAGGGTCAGTCCATCCAGTTTGCCTGCTGCACTTCGCGCATCCATGGGCGTTCCACGACTGTTGCTCATCAGCGTTTCAAGGGTGTCGAGCAGCACGCTGGGCTCACTCAGGACACGCTTGTTCAGATACGCGGCATCCGCCAGCGCTGCGTGGCGACGGTCGGGTGCAATCGCGTAGTTCGACAGGATCACAACGCGGAGAGTCGGCCTGCGCTTCTTCAGCGCCACCACGAGATCGATTCCCGACGGACCGTCGCGCAAGTCGATGTCGGTGACAAGTGCCGCCGGATGGAACGCCTCAAAGGACTTCGATGCCGACATCGCGCTTGAGTGCGCCGAGACGTGATAGCCGCGCGTCGTCAGCAACTCGCTGAGGAATGTCCGAGACATCGCCTCGTCCTCAACGAGCAGGATCCGTGTGGCACCCGGTTCCGTCACGAATGCACCCCTCCTCTCATCGATCGCTCAGCACCACGACAGGCAACCCGCGCTTTCAGCATCGTCGTCGAGTCGAACCCCAGATTCCAGTCAGCGCAGTTGGCATCAAAGATGTTCGAGCCCGTGCCGGCTGCACCCCGAGCCTCCGCCGGCGTCCCATCGTCCATGACCGTCAGCAGAAGGTATCCCGACTCCACTTCCACGGTGGCCCGAACGGAGTCGGCATTGCCGTGCCGGACGGCGTTCGTGACGCCCTCATTCAGCACCTGAAGGAGAGAGTGGGCAGCGAGGGGGTCCAGGTCGAGGGTGCGCTCAGCCGATGGGTTGACCACGATCATCAGCTGGATAGCGCCCTCCCAGACTTCCTGGAGGTTCGCGATATCACGGCGCCACGGTGTGACCGTCTCGTCACCGAGCGCGTAGTGCAGCCGCGACGTGAGCCCCGCGATGGTCACAGCTGCCTCGTCGGGGGACTGGTCGTGGACCTTCAAGGCAGCCGCCACCATCGTCGCCTGAACGGTCCCGTGCAGCAGGCGGCCCAGACTGCGCTGCTCATTCCAGGCCCGCTGGCGCAGGCGAGCTGCAGACCATTCGACCGCAAGCACCGCATCGCGAAGTTCTTCCTGGGCCGCCCTCTGCTGCTGCTCAACGGACCCCTCGACCGCCGCAGCGACCATGGTTCCGATCGCCATGCCGAGGAGCACCGACATGGTCGAACTGCTCGGATCAAGACCCATGGCGGCCAGCAGGAGCCCCACGAAGAGCGTCACGGACACCCACGTGACGATCACGACAGCAGCACTCACCGCCGTCGGCCAGCCGGGGATCGCTCCCATGATCGGCCCACGCACCAGCCACAACGACAGCCCGACGACAACTGCTGAGAGCACCACGGCCAGTCCCCCCACGAGAGGGCCCAGCACATGCATCGTCACGACCATGGGGGTGGCGACGACGACTGCCGCCGTGGCCAACGGAGCAAAGGGGCGAGCCGTGAAGATCCCTGCCACGTAGGTGTGCAGCGGAACCCTCATGGCCACCGGTCGCTTCTTGACGCCGGCCAGAAGCTCGGCATCGCTGACGGCTCGCTGCTCGAGTTCGTAACTCAACGGCCGGATGAGATCGTCCACCGTCCTACGCAGAGACGCCGCTGCCGCTGCCGGCTCACTACTCGCAGCACCCGCAGACTCAAGTCCCGCGCTGAGCAGCGCCTGTGTCTGCTGCAGCACGCTGGCACGAAAGTCGGTGATCAGGCTGGTCGATCGCTCTGCCAGTTCCTGCTCGTGCAGCAGTTCCGCACGGAGCTGATTCACCGCGGCGCGATGCTGACGCCACTCATCGACGATCAGCACCGCCAGCGAATACCAAACGGTGAACGCAACCGCAGCACCCACAGCCCGTTGCTGCACAAAGCCATCATCAACAAGGTGGAGTTGCTCCCCCGCGTATGCGAGGAATGCGCCCCGCACCCAACCCGCAACAAGCAAGGTGGCGATGAGCGCAGCAGTGCGCGAGGGCCGCCCCCTCGGCGACAGATACGTCAGCCATGCCACCAGCAGGATGCAGCCAAGAAGCAGCTGGGCGACGAGACTCAGCCCGATCCACTCCAACGCGCGCACGTCCGGGCCATCGGGAATCCAGGAGAATGCCGCGGCCGTACCGCCCACCAGCGTGAACAGCCACGCGACAATGCTGATGGCATTGGGCCCACCGAGGCGTTGCCACCAACCCGGTACGTACTCCACACGACTCCCGTCATCCCGATTCCCTTCGAGGCTATCGGGCGACGTGCATCTATCCACGCCATTAACTGCATGGAGCAGCTCGGCATGGGGTTACCCCTACAAGGCGGACATCAACTCATCCGCACTTCTACTTTCGAGGCAGCAGGTCCAGCAGCCAGCAGGCGGTTGGGCGCAATGCACACAGCGGAGGTTCATCATGGGCACACTCCTCGCCCGGCACGCAGAAATCCTCGTAACGATGGACGACGAACGACGCGAGATCAAGGACGGCGCGATCTTCGCGCGCGACGGCATCATCGAGCAGGTCGGCCCCACGTCTGAACTGCCGGACACGGCGGACCTCGTGATTGACCTCTCGGGTCAGGTCGTTCTGCCGGGCCTGGTCAACACGCATCATCATCTCGACCAGACACTGACCCGTAACCTGCCACAGGCGCAGAACATCAACCTGTTCCCCTGGCTCATCGCGCATTACGAGATCTGGGCAGAGCGCACACCTGAAGCTACGCGCGGCAGCACCCTCGTCGGCCTCGCTGAGCTCGCGGCCAGTGGCTGCACAACCGTGTTCGATCACTCCTACGTCTTCCAGAACGGCTGCAAGGTCGACGACCAGATCGC
>CAJAKT010000586.1 GCA_903940375.1 uncultured bacterium
ATCCAGGCTCGCCATGAGTGCATCGAGGAAGTCCGTCGGAACGAGGGTCCGCAGCTCATGCTCGGCGAGTACCTGAGCGGTGCGTTCCTCAACGGCCGAGCGCACGAAATCGCTCACCGGAACCTGCTCGAGAGCCGCCGCCCGCTCCAGGCGCGCCTTGCTGTCGGGGTGCACCCGAACCTCAAGCCGTGATGTGACGCCCACAGTCCCTCCTATGCGTACGGACAAATGTACGTACAGCACGGCGCTCGGTCAAGGGCGGATAACAGGAGCCGACTGCTCCTACGCTGCAGGCATGGCGACGGCTCCCGAGGTCACGAGCGTCCGTCTCGACGCCTGGATCTGGGCCGTGCGGATCTACCCGACTCGGTCAGCCGCGAGCACGGCCTGCAAAGCGGGCCACGTGCGGATCAACGGTGCCGGCGCGAAGGCAGCCCATCCCGTGCGCATCGGCGACACCATTCGCGCGCGCACGATCGGCGGGGACAGAACCGTCATCGTCACCGGCCTGATCGCCAAGCGCGTCAGCGCGCCTATCGCCGTGCAGCAGTACGACGACCGGACTCCCCCGCCACCGCCGAAAGGCGAAGCGCCTGCTCCGATCGAGCGAGAGCGGGGCGCGGGCCGACCCACCAAGCGGGACCGTCGTCAGGTCGAACGGCTACGCGGACGCTGACCGCCGACCGCCGACCGCACGGACGTTCACCAGGTCGTGCCCCGCAGCATCGCCACATCGGCCACGCGGCTGATCGCCGCGCTCAACTCGGCCAGCAGCGCCTCCACCAGATCATCCGACGACATCGTGTCGGCACGCGGGTCCGTCCGCAGCAGGTGCTCGCGCAGTTCCTCGGGCTCATAGGGCAGCAGGGTGCGCGGCTCGCCGAACGCCCACTGCATACGGCCGTTCGGCAGCGGCACACCGACGGCGTGCCCGACCTCGATGGTGCCTTCCTCGTGCTCCACGCGCAGCGCAATCAGCGGGCGATTCGGGGTTCGGGGATTCTCCAGGCCCGTCATGATCGTGACGAAGGCATCCAAGGTCGCCGGCAGTTCCTCGACCAGCCACGGGCCGCCGATGGCCGCGCGCAACTGATCGGTCGGCACGCCGAGGACGATTGCCAGCCCGGCGACGGCGTCCTGCTCACCTTCATCCACGGGGAGACTCTGCCAGCAAACTCGGCCGGAGACACCCACTAGGCCGCCCATGGGACATAGCCGGTTGGTATCCGGCTCGGTCACCTCTCGGCAGGCTTCCGCTGATCCGTCGTCCTAGCGTGGTCCCGGCAGCTCGGCCGGCAGCGGAGCCGGTCGGATACGTGAAGGGACTACCAGCATGGAATCTGCACTCGTCCTCGAATGGCGGCCGGCCCCGGCAGGCGGCGCAATGCTCAAGCCCGCGCTGAAGGCAGACCTCGACAACTACCTGGTGGGAGCGAAGGCCGACGGCCGCGTCACGAGCTCCGAGTGGCTCGTCTCCGGCAAGGGGGATCGCCTCTTCCTGATCATCCACGGCCCATCGGATGCGGTCGGGCGACTCACCGAGGATTCGGCCCTCGTGCACATCAAGACGATGATCCAGGTCTCGCACGCGGACTTCCACTGGTCCGTCTGCGCATCGGGGCCGACAGTCGACACGATGCTCGCCGTGCAGGAGGCCGCCAAGGCCGCGGGGTAGCCGCTCGAGCGCACATGGGTGGCACGAGAGGATGCACCCATGAGCGCAACCGTCCAGGCCAGAGGCGTGTCGGCCGGACATGGTGACCGCGAGTTGTTCAGCGGCCTTGATCTCGTTGTCGCGCCCGGCGATGTCATCGGACTCGTCGGGCCCAATGGCGCAGGCAAGACGACACTGCTGCGCATGCTGGCCGGTGTGCGAGCGCCCGATGCCGGCACGATCACCGTCTCCCCGCCCTCGGCTCACATCGGCTACCTGACGCAGGAGCCCGAGACATCCGACGACGAGACCGTGCGCGAGCACCTCGCGAGGCGCACCGGCGTGCATGACGCGCAGGTGGAGTTCGACCGGCAGTCCGCAGCCCTCGCCGAAGAACACGAGCGTGCGGCCGACGCATACTCCGCAGCGCTGGAGGACTGGCTCGCTCTCGGTGCGGCCGATTTCGACGAGCGTGTCGCCGAGGTCGTTGACGACATCGGCCTCGACGTCGACCTCGACCTGCCGATGTCCGCGCTATCCGGTGGCCAGGCGGCCCGCGTGGGTCTCGCTGCCCTGCTGCTCTCGCGCTTCGACGCCTACCTGCTCGACGAGCCCACCAACAACCTCGACAGCGAGGGCCTGGACCTGCTCGAGGAGTTCGTCGATGGCCTCGACGCACCGGTCGTCGTCGTGAGTCACGATCGTGAATTCCTCGCCCGCACCGTCACGTCCGTCGTTGAAATCGACCGCAGCCTGCAGCGCATCACGACCTACGGCGGCGGATATGAGGCCTACCTCGACGAGCGCTCCGTCGCCCGTCGGCAGGCACGCCTGGACTACGAGCAGTACGCCGGACGTCGCTCTGAACTCGAAGCGCGAGCGCGGATGCAGCGGGCCTGGATGGAGAAAGGCGTCAAGAACGCACGACGCAAGCGCAAGGACAACGACAAGATCGGCCGCAAGTTCCGCAGTGAGGCAACCGAGAAGCAGGCCGCGAAGGCTCGGCAGAGCGAGCGCATGATCGAACGCCTCGACGTTGTCGAGGAGCCCCGCAAGGAATGGCAGCTGCAGTTCAGCATCGCCGCGGCGCCGCGCTCAGGCGAGGTCGTCGTCGTCGCTCGCGCGGCCAGCGTCAGCCGCGGTGACTTCACCCTCGGGCCCGTCGACCTGCAGCTCACGTTGCGCGACCGTGTCGCCGTCACCGGACCCAAC
>CAJAKT010000587.1 GCA_903940375.1 uncultured bacterium
GAGCCGATCGCGCCGCCGATGGCCATGATGACGGTGAGCAGGAGCAGTGGCTGCTCGGCCGCCAGGTCTGCCCAGCCACGGATGATCTCGCCGACGTCCATGGCTCCATTCTGGTCTGTCGGGCATGACAACGCTTGCACCGGCTAGGTGAGGTGTCTCACGGTCACGCCGCTGCTTCAGTCGATGGGGCCGTTGGGCGTCATGACGACCTTCAGGCTCTCGGGCGACATGCTCATCTGCATCGCGGCATCGACATCCGCGAGTGCGTACTCGTGGCTGACCATCTCCTCGAGGGGATAGCGGTCGGCATAGCGCTCCATCAGGGTGAGCGCCGGTCCGTAGCCCGTGGACGGATGGTTGGTCAGGCCGATGAGGCGGATGTTCTTGCTGCATATGTGCCGATGCACGTTGATAGCCACGTCGCCCGTGTCGGCGAACACGCCCATCTCGAGCATCATGCCGCCGCGCTTGAGCATCTCGATCCCCTCGATGAACGAGGACGGCCGGTTGGCCATGTGCAGGACGACGTCTGCTCCGCGGCCGCGGGTGAGGTCGTGCACGAGATCGATGCGCTCCTCTGGCGAGGTCGTCGACGCGTTGACGGTGACGTCGGCCCCCATCTTCTTCGCGAAGGCGAGCCGGGACTCGCTCAGGTCGGTCGCGATGATCTGACCGGCACCCATCATGTCGGCCTTCATGACGTGCAGGAGTCCCAGCGGGCCGGAGCCGATCACGACGACGGTGTCACCGGAGTTGAAGCCCTCGTACGACATCGACGAGAACTCCTTGAGCTTGTCGAGTGACGCCGCGCACGCGACCAGTTCGGTCAGCACGGCCACGCGTGGTGACATGCCGCTCGGCACCTTGTAGACGAAGGTGTCGGGGCGGATGTACATCTGCTCCGCCCAGCCGCCCATCAGGTGCGGCCACTGCGCACTCGAGTAGGAGTTGCCGTAGCAGTCGCTGTGCTCGCACCAGACGTAGCCCATGACGTGCTTGCACTCGTAGCAGCGCCCGCAGACGATGTCGGGGCACATGGTGATGCGGTCGCCGACCTTCAGCTCACGGCCGTAGAACTCGAGTCCGCTGGCCGCTGCCGGGGTGATCTCGGAGACGACGCCGACGTTCTCGTGGCCCTGGATGATCGGGAACGGGGTGTCGGTCTCCGCCGGCGTACCGGCGTACTGCTTGGTCTCGCCGAGGAACGTGTGCTTGTCGGTGCCGCAGATGCCGGACATCTCCATCTGCATGAGCAGGGAGCCGTCCGGCAGAGTCGGGCGGGCAAACTCCTGCAGCTCGTACGTGCCCGGCCCGGTGAGGACCGCTGCGCGGACAGGCGCGGTATCGGTTCGGTTCATCGTGCTCCTTAACCCCCGTGCCGAGGACCCTTCAAGTATCGCTCGCGATGCCCCCACGCGCCCTTCGGTGGGCTCGGTGGGACGAACGGCCCTATTGATGCCATTCGTGGGGCCATAGCGTCAAGTGGTTGACTATATGGAGGTGGCGCGTGACATCCTGGCGATGTCTGGACGGCAACGAGGCGGTGGCGCTGGTAGCCCACCGCCTCAGTGATGTGTGTGCCATCTATCCGATCACTCCCGCATCCCCCATGGGCGAGTACGCCGACGCGTGGAGCGCGGCCGGCAAGGTGAACCTCTGGGGCTCCGTGCCCCACGTCGTGGAGATGCAGTCCGAAGCGGGCGCCGCGGGCGCCCTGCATGGTGCACTGCAGAAGGGCGCCCTGGCCACCACGTTCACGGCATCGCAGGGCCTGCTGCTCATGCTGCCGAACATGTACAAGATCGCGGGCGAACTGACGCCAGCAGTCATTCACGTGGCCGCGCGCGCCCTCGCCACTCACGCACTGTCGATCTTCGGCGATCACTCCGATGTCATGTCCGCCCGTGGCACCGGGTGGGCAATGCTGTGCGCCTCCAACGTTCAGGAGACGCATGACTTCGCACTGGTCTCGCACTCCGCGACGCTGCGGAGCCGCGTCCCGTTCCTGCACTTCTTCGATGGCTTCCGCACATCGCATGAGGTCGACAAGATCTCCCTCCTCGTCGACGAGGACATGCGTGCGCTGATCCGGCCGGAGGATGTGCTGGCGCATCGTGCGCGCGGGCTAACGCCCGAGCGTCCCGTTCTGCGGGGTAGCGCTCAGAACCCCGACGTCTTCTTCCAGGCGCGCGAGGCGGCGAATCCGTTCTACGACGCGGTTCCGGCCATCGTGCAGGAAGTGCTCGACGAGTTCGCGGAGCGCACCGGCCGTCAGTACGGCCTGGTCGACTATCACGGCTCGCCCGATGCCGAGCGCGTCATCGTGCTGATGGGCTCGGGAGCCGGAGCAGTACGCGAAGCCGTCGATGCCCTCGTCTCGGCCGGCGAGAAGGTAGGGATGCTGACCGTCCGTCTCTACCGGCCGTTCCCCACGCAGGCGCTGCTCGACGCCCTGCCGGAGTCAGCCACGCGCATTGCGGTGCTCGACCGCGTCAAGGAGCCGGGTGCGCCGGCGGAGCCGCTCCATCTGGATGTCAGCATCGCCGTGCAGGAGGCCGGCCGAGCGGTACTGGTGACCGGCGGTCGGTATGGGCTGGGCTCAAAGGAGTTCACCGCCCGAGATGCCGCCGCGGTCTTCGCCGATCTCGCAGGCGCCGAGCCGAAGCGCCGATTCACCGTGGGCATCGTCGACGACGTCACCCGCATGTCACTTCCGCGACTGGACGATTTCAACCTCAGCCCGACGGCCCGCAGTGCGGTCTTCTACGGGCTTGGCAGTGATGGCACCGTCGGTGCCAACAAGACGAGCATCAAGATCATTGGCGAGAACACTGACCTGCATGCCCAGGGCTACTTCGTCTACGACTCCAAGAAGTCCGGGTCGGTCACCGTGTCGCACCTGCGGTTCGGGCCTGATCCCATCTACTCGACGTACCTCGTCGAGGCAGCTGACTTCGTCGCTTGCCATCAGTTCGGCCTGCTTGAGCGCATGGATGTTCTCGGCATCGCACGGCCCGGGGCCACGGTGCTGCTCAATGCTCCGTGCGCAGCGGACGAGGTGTGGGACCGGCTGCCCGTTGAGGTGCAGCAACAGGTCATCGACAAGGCCCTGGTCCTGTGGGCCGTCGACGCCGGACGGGTGGCGCGGGAGGTGGGACTGGGCTCGCGCATCAACACCGTCATGCAGCCATGCTTCTTCGCGCTGTCCGGCGTGCTCGATGAGACCGCGTCGATCGACCTCATCAAGCGCAGTATCGAGAAGTCATACGGTCGGCGCGGCCATACGGTCGTCGAGCGAAACCACGCAGCAGTGGACCGAGCACTCGAGGAGATGCACCGCGTCGACGTGCCCGCAAGCGCGACCTCGACGCATCACCGCATGGCCGTCGTCTCCTCCGCGGCGCCGGACTTCGTCCGCGATGTCACGGCTCGCATGCTTGCAGGTGAGGGCGACCTCCTGCCGGTCAGTGCGCTTCCCGTGGATGGCACGTTCCCGACCGGCACCGCACGCTGGGAGAAGCGCGGCCTCGCTGAGGAGATCCCGATCTGGGATGCGTCGCTGTGCATCGACTGCGGCAAGTGCGCGATCGTCTGCCCGCATGCCGCGATTCGGATGAAGGCGTTCCCGACGGAGCATCTCGACGGTGCGCCGACGGACTTCGTCAGCAAGGCCTATGGGGGCAAGGACCTGCCGGAAGGCACGCGTCTGACGATCCAGGTGGCGCCGGATGACTGCACGGGTTGTGGCATCTGCGTCGACGTATGCCCCGCTCGCAGCAAGTCGGAGGTCAAGCGCAAGTCGATCAACCTGATGCCGGCGGCGGAGCATCGTGACCAGGAGCGTCAACGCTACGACTTCTTCCTGTCGATTCCCGAGATCGACCGCAGCACAGTGCGGCAGGACACGGTCAAGGGATCGCAGCTTCTGCAGCCCTTGTTCGAGTTCTCCGGCGCCTGCTCCGGTTGTGGCGAGACGCCCTACGTGAAGCTGCTGTCGCAGCAGTTCGGCGATCGCATGATCGTGGCCAATGCGACCGGCTGCTCCTCCATCTACGGCGGCAACCTGCCCACCACGCCGTGGGCGGCTAACGCGGCCGGGCGTGGACCGGCGTGGAGCAACTCGCTGTTCGAGGACAACGCCGAATTCGGACTGGGTCTACGTCTGGGTGCAGATACGCAGCGCGCCGATGCTCGACGCCTGCTCAGCGAGCTGGCGCATCAGGTGGGCGAGGACCTCGCGCAGAGTCTGCTCGATGACGAGCCGGGGCCGGAGGACGAGGCGGGCATCGTCCTGCAGCGCGAGCGCGTCGCAACCCTGCGGGAACGGTTGCGGGGGATCACGTCGCCGCAGGCGATCGCCCTCGACAGCCTCGCCGATGCGCTGGTGCCCGTCGCGGTCTGGATCGTCGGTGGCGACGGCTGGGCCTATGACATCGGGTTCGGCGGTCTGGATCACGTGCTCTCGAGTGGGCGCAATGTCAACATCCTGGTTCTCGATACGGAGGTCTACTCGAATACCGGTGGTCAGGCGTCCAAGGCGACGCCGCGAGCGGCCACCGCCAAGTTTGCCAGTGACGGCAAGGGCACCCGCAAGAAGGACCTGGGCCTGCTCGCGCAGGCATACGGCGACGTCTACGTGGCGCAGATCGCCATCGGCGCGAACGAGACGCAGACGGTTCGGGCCTTACGCGAGGCCGTCGCGCATGAGGGCCCCAGCCTGGTCATCGCATACTCGACCTGTATCGCCCACGGCATCGACATGGGGACGTCGATGACACATCAGAAGCAGGCGGTGGCCTCGGGCTACTGGCCCCTGTACCGGTACCACCCGAGCGCGGACACGGGCACCCATCCGTTCAGCCTCGACTCGAAGAAGCCATCGATCCCGTTGCGGAGCTTCCTCGAGGTGGAGACCCGCTTTGCCGTACTCGATCGTTCGGATCCCGTGCGCGCCGAGCACCTGCAGGCATTGGCGCAGGCCGACGTCGATGAGCGCTGGCACTACTACGAGCAGCTGGCGGGCGTCGAGCGCAGCATTCCCATCGATGAGCACGAGCTGAGCCGCGAGACCGGTGGTGAGGTCGAAGGCCTCGCCGTTGGTGACGACGAGGAGATGTCATGAATCCGCTGGCTTCCACGTATCTGGGCATGGAGTTGCGATCACCGATCGTCGCGTCACCGTCGCCGATCACCGGGCGGATCGAGTCGCTGCTGCGACTGGAGGAGGCAGGAGTTGGTGCCGTCGTCCTGCCCAGCCTGTTCGAAGAGGAGCTCGAGAGCGAGGCCACCACCTTCCACGAGCGGCGTGAACTGGGTGCCGGAGTGTTCAGCGAGGCAACGGACTTCTTCCCCGATGTCGAGCTTGGGCATCTGGGCCTAGAGCGCCACATCGCGCTGGTGCATGAGGCATCAGAGAGACTCTCGGTTCCCGTCATCGCGAGTGTCAACGGGCGATCCGCTGGCGGCTGGGTCCGCTATGCGCAGGATCTCGTACACGCGGGTGCGCGGGCCATCGAGCTCAACATGTACGACGTTGCCGTTGATCCGGATCACTCGTCGCGTCATGTCGAGCGTGCGTATCTCGACCTCGTCCTGGCCGTCCGCACCGCTGTTGACGTCCCGGTCGCGGTCAAGCTGTCGCCCTTCTTCACGTCCTTTGCTCACTTCGCCGTCGATGTGGCACGCGCCGGCGCCGATGGGCTCGTGCTCTTCAACCGGTTCTACCAGCCCGACCTGGATCTGGAGACCCTTGATGTGCTCCCGCGCATCGAGCTCTCGCACACGGGTGAACTGCGCCTGCCGTTGCGGTGGATTGCGATCCTGCGTCCGCGACTGCCGCGAACCTCGCTGGCGCTGACGTCAGGGGTGGCATCAGGGACCGATGTGGCCAAGGGGCTGCTCGCTGGTGCCGACGTGGTGATGACGGCCTCGGAGGTGCTCCGCGAGGGGCCGTACCGGGTGGCCGGGATGCTGGGTGAGCTAACGGAGTGGATGCAGGCGCACGACTACGAGTCGGTTGATCAGCTGCGGGGGAGCGTGGCGCAGCACAACGTCAAGGACCCGGGTGCGTTCGAGCGTGCTCAGTACCAGCGGGTGCTCTCATCGTGGCACTGAACGGGCGTCAGTGACACAATCCCGTCATGCCCCTCATCGACCAGTACGTTCCTGACCCCGCCCGCTACGACGGGCGCATGCCCTATCGCCGCTGCGGGCAGAGCGGCCTGCTGCTGCCCGCCGTCTCACTCGGCTTCTGGCACAACTTCGGCGACGACAAGCCGCTCGAGACGCAACGGGCGATCATGCGCCGCGCCTTCGACCTCGGTATCACTCACTTCGACCTGGCCAACAACTACGGACCCCCATACGGAACAGCAGAGATCAACGCCGGGCGAATCCTGCGCGAGGACTTCGGCGGGCTGCGCGACGAGCTTGTCATCTCGACCAAGGCCGGATGGGACATGTGGTCCGGACCGTACGGAGACCTGGCCTCGCGCAAGCACCTGCTGGCCAGCCTCGACCAGAGTCTTAGCCGACTCGGTCTCGACTACGTCGACATCTTCTACAGCCACCGGCCCGATCCGGACACCCCGCTTGAAGAGACGATGGGTGCCCTCCATACGGCCGTCCAGCGCGGCAAGGCGCTCTATGCGGGCATCTCGTCGTATTCGCCGAGCCGCACCCTCGAGGCGGCCCGCATCCTCGCCGACCTCGGCACGCCGCTGCTGATTCACCAGCCGTCCTACTCGATGCTCAACCGATGGATCGAGGACGGGCTGCTCGATGCACTGCAGGAGGTGGGGGCCGGGGCCATCACCTTCAGCCCGCTGGCACAGGGACTGCTGACCGATAGGTACCTCGACGGCGTGCCGGCGGGTTCGCGGGCCTCGGAGGACAAGTCGCTGTTCCCGAGCATGCTGTCGGACGAGAACCTCGACCGCATCCGCGGTCTGGCGCAGATCGCGTCCCGACGTGGGCAGTAGCTGGCGCAGATGGCGGTGGCGTGGACGCTACGGGATGACCGGGTCACGACGACGCTGCTGGGGGCCAGCAGCGTCGCCCAGCTCGAGGAGACGGTGCAGGCGGTGCGCGGTCTCCAGTTCACGGATGCCGAACTCGTGGAGATCGACGAGTTCGCCATCGACGGCGACATCAACCTCTGGGCCGCCCAGTCCCTGATCCCATGAGGCGCGTACACCTGGCCGCAGCCGCGGTCGCACTCTCCGTTGCCATGCTGGCGGCATGCAGCTCGGACCCGTCCGTCTCAGCGCCGTCGGCGTCGCCGAGCCCGACTCCGACGCCCACCCCGTCGTCCGTGGTGTGGGCGGGCGAGGTGTGCGTGGCGCGTGACGACGTGAAGGCGGCTGTCGGTGCTCTCGGACGCAACCTGTCCTACGACGTGACATCGGATCGTTCCGCGATCGAGCAGATCGACCGGCAGCTGCGTCTGCAGGTGCTGTCGGTGGCCGAGTCCGCCGACGGCCTCAGCACTGCCCTCCAGGGTGTCCCTGTTGATTTCGTGGCTGCCAACGACCTCATCGTTACCGTGACCAAGGCGAAGGGCGACACATCCGATGCCGTCAACCAGGTCACGGCCAGCCTTGATGCGGCGATGTCCGCCGACAACATCCTGAGCGGGGTCGCGGAGGCGGGCAAGGCGCTTGTCGCGGCGAAGGCCGCATTCGAAGCCGGCCAGGTCCTCGTGTCGACAGTGGTCGATGCCACGTCCACCGCGTCGGGTGAGCTCGGCGAGGCGTTCGATGCGGCACCGCAGTGCGTGGGCGACGGCTCCTAGCCGCCGAACCCGGCTCGGCGAGCGGCCCGTAGTGGTCGGTTCGACGGGGCTGGAATCAACCACAGCGGGCCGCTCGGCGAGTACCGCGACGGGCTGGTGGCACTCACCTGAGGTGGGGATCGCCTAGCATCGATGTATGCCGACGGTAGAAGCTCAGGGCGACGGTCTCGCGGTTCCGATCGACATGTCTGCGACGCGTGGACGCGGTCTGGACACCTCCCTTGTGCTCGGCGGCGGCGGGCTGTACTTCGTCGCATGGCAGGTCGGATACCTGCACACTGCGCGCCAGGCGGGCATCGACCTGGGCAGCGCCACTCGAGTGGTCGGGACCTCCGCGGGTTCGCTCGTGGCCACGGTGCTCTGCCACGGTCGGCTTGGCTGGCTGCACGCCCA
>CAJAKT010000588.1 GCA_903940375.1 uncultured bacterium
AGTGCCTTCGCTTTGGTGTCGACACCCGGCAGCTGGCTTAGAGCGCGCCCTTGCGGGTCAGCCAGTTGAACGCCCAGTAGCCCGGGATCGTCGGAAGCCAGAACGTGACGAGTCGGTAGAGCAGCACGGCCGAGACGGCGAGACCGGCATCGAGCCCGCCGGCCGTGAGCCCTGCGGCGAGGGCTGCCTCGACGGCGCCGAGTCCGCCGGGCGTGGGTGCTGCCTGGCCAAGGGTCGCGCCCGCGAGATAGACGACGGCGACGACAGCGATGTTCATGGAGCCGCCGAATGCAGCAACGCTCGCGTAGAGCACGCCGATGAACGCCGCATTGAGCAGCAGGATGCCGCCGATGCCCTCGACGAGTTTCATCGGCCGCTGCACCACGGTGACGAGCCGCGGGATGACCTCCTTCATCGTCGGACGCACGCGGTTGGTGATGGTCCGACGGACGGCCGGCACGGCGAGCAGCGCGAGGGCGACCACGACGAGCGCGACCACGCCGATGACCACCCACTGCGGGGGCGCGAAGGTGTGGTCGGCCTGGGTGCCGGCCGCGATACCGAAGGCCAGCAGCAACCCGATGTGGAAGACGAAGGCCATCACCTGGGCGACGCCGACGCTCGCCCCCGCAAGGGCAGGATGCAGTCCGGCCTTCTGCAGGAAACGCACGTTGATCGCAATCGAGCCGATCGTCGGTGGTGACACGAGGGTGGCGAATGAGCCGGCCAGCTGCGCAAGGATCGTGCGATGGAGGGGCAGTCTCTCGGGGACGAAGCCGCTGAGTGACCACGCTGCCGCGACGAACGTGAGAATGCTGAGCACCAGTGCCACCAGCATCCAACGCCAGTCGGCGGTGCGGAGCAGGCCGACGAGATCGACCTGGGCCAGTTGAGAGAGCAGCAGGTAGCCCGCGATGCTGCCGACGATGATCATCACGAGCGTGCGCGGGCGCACTCGCTCGAACTGGATCTGCTCGGTGTCCGCGCCGGGTCTGATCTCTGCGAGCTTGTCTCGGAGTCCGACCATGAGGCCCTTGTCCTTGCGGACCGCCTTGCGCGTCTGCGGTGAGAGGGCGACGGGCTGCAGGGCCGGCAGCGCGCGGCTCAGGCCGGTGAGGCCGAGAACGGTCCGCCCGGTGTCGACGGCCCGGTCGACGCTGCTCAGCATCGCCAGTGTCGTCAGCAGCTCGGCGGTGTCGATGCGCTGGGCGACGTCGCCGGCGGCGATGCTGCCCGTCTCGCCGCCGATCAGCCACACCGATCCATCCTCGGCTCGAAGCAGATGCTCGGCCGACAGTGATCGGTGCGTCATCTGGTTCTCGTGCAGGGTCCGCATCGCTCGCCACGCCTGGACAAGATCGTTGTCGGTGATCTCGTCGAGGTTGGTGAAGCGCGTGCCTTCGACCAGCTCGTAGGCGAGGAGCACCGAGTCGGGTCCGACCTCGGCGGTCAGGAGAAGTCGTGGCTCGGGGACGCCAGCGGCCTGCGCCGCGTATGCGACGAGGGCGGCGTGATCGAGGGAACGGCGCATGTCGAACGCGCCCGCAGTGCTGTCGTCGCGCAGTCGCAGGCTGGTCCAGATGGCGTTGGCCAGGCCCGCGCCCTCCAGGTCGCGGTCGAGCACGGTGACGAGGAGCCGCCCGCCGGCGCGCGTGGTCGCCATGTAGCGGCGGCCGCGGGACGTGGACTCGCGCGCCTGCAGGAGCGTCAGCGGGAACCCGCCTCGCGCCAGGGCATCGGCGACCTCGAGCCCGCTGGGCCGCGTGGTCGGGGTGCCGGCCACGTAGCGGGTCATGAGGCCCACCGCCCAGCCGATCGAGACCGAGATCCCGACGCCGGCGAGGGCAATGCCGGCGCTCAGCAGGGTCACGACGACCAGCGAGCCGATGACGAGGACCGTCAGGCCGTTCCAGGGCCGACGGCTCATCAGCCGCGCCACGGTGACGAACGCGACCAGGCCGCCGAGGATGGGGGCCGTCGCGACACTGTCGGGGCTGGTGGAGCCGGCGAGGGCCGCGAGCAGGCGGGGCAGGTCGGCGTTGGCCAGGGCGTACGAGGCCAGCGTCAGGATGATGACGGCGATCAGCAGGGCAACGAACGCGTCGAACAGCTGGCGCAGCCGCCGGCGCAGGGTCAAGGTCACCGCGACGGCGATCGGCAGGCCGAGGGTCCCGATACCGCCGATGATGTTCAGCGCGAGCACGACGATGGAGGGCAGGAGCGAGGCCCCGGACGAGATGTCGCTGTCGAGGCCGGCGGCGGTGCTTGTCGCGAACCAGGCGCCCAGGACGATGGCGGCGCTGATCACCAGGGCCAGGACGAATCGCGCCAGATCGAGCGGCCGGCGCAGGCGACGGGGGATCACGCCGTCCTCGATGACGAGCGAGATCGGCTGTTCGCCGGTCTCGCTCGGGATCGGAACGTCGGCACTCACCGGCTGATCGTCCCAGACCGTGCCCTCGGGGTGTCGGACCCGGGTGGTATCCATGGGTCATGAAGTGGCGTCTGGACACCTCCCCGGCAGCGCCCGCCGGCCCGGTCGAGCTCGATGACCAGCAGCGTGCGGTCGTCGCCCACCGGCATGGGCCGATGCTCGTTCTCGCCGGTCCTGGCACCGGTAAGACGACCACGATCGTCGAGGCGATCAGTCAGCGGCTGTCGGACCCGGCCGAGCCGCTGGCACCGGATGCCGTCCTCGCCCTCACCTTCGGACGCAAGGCCGCCACGGAGCTGCGCGACCGCGTCACCGCCCGGCTCGGGGGCGGGATCGTCCCCACCGTGGCCACCTTCCACTCCTTCGCGTACTCCCTGCTGCGTCGCACCGATTCCCGTGAGGACTACCTCGACCCGCCCCGGCTGATGTCCGGGGCCGAGGAGGACGTCCGAATCCGGGAACTGCTCCGCGGTGCGGTGGCCGACGGCTCGGTCGACTGGCCCGAGGAGCTGATCGGCGCCCTGCCGACCCTCGGACTCGCCAATGAGGTCCGCGCGGTGCTGACTCGCGCACGCGAGGTCGGCCTCGAAGACGGCGACCTGCGGCGCATCGGTGCGGCGTCCGGCCGGCCGGCCTGGGTTGCGGTCGGGCAGCTCGCCCGGCAGGAGCAGGAGGTCATGGTCCTCGAGAACGTCATGGACTACGGCGAACTGCTGTTCCGGGCGCTCGTTCGTGCCCACGAGCCCACCGTGTCGGGCATGCTCCAGCGCCAGTACCGGGCAATCTATGTCGACGAGTATCAGGACACCGATCCACTGCAGGTGGCTCTCCTGAAGGCACTCGTCGGCCCGGAGACGGCGCTGATCGCTGTCGGTGATCCGGATCAGGCGATCTACGGCTTCCGCGGTGCCGACGTCGGCGGGCTGCTCCGCTTCCCCGACACGTTCCGCACCGCCGCCGGTGCGCCGGCCCCTGTCGTCGTCCTGCGCCGCACCCGACGATTCGGTCCGGCCATCCGTGCCGTCGCCACCGCAGCCATCGGCTCCCGCGTCCCCAGTGGCCTGACCGCCGAGCAGGCGCGCGCGCATCGCAACCCGACTTGCGCACTCCCTGCCTCGCCCGACGATGACCTCGTCACTGTCGTCCACTACGACGACCAGGGTGCCCAGGCGGCGCACGTTGCTCGCGAGATTCGGCTCGCGCACGTACAGCGCCAGGTCCCGTGGGGGCAGCTCGCCGTCCTGGTGCGGTCCGGCCACCAGATCCCTGCCGTCCAGCGCGCCCTGCATGCCGCCGGGGTGCCCGTGGTGGTTGCCGCCGACGAGATCCCGCTGCGTTCCGAGCCGGCCGTGTCCGCACTGCTGGCGGCACTCACGATGGCCGCTCACCCCGGGTCGGCCACCCCCGCCGACGTGCTCGACGTGCTGTCCGGGCCGCTGGTCGGGCTCACGGCGGGCGATGTGCGCCGCCTGGGCCGTGCCCTGCGCACGCAGCAGCACCGCGACGGCTATGCGTCGCCCGCATCCGACGTCCTTCTCCACGATCTGGTGCTCGGCCCGCTGCTGGGTCGGTCCGACGATGCGCTGGCCGGGCTGGCTCCCGATGAGCCGTCGGTTGTCGCGGTCACGCGTCTGCGCGGGCTGCTGGCGCAGGTCCACGAGCAGGTGGTCGCCGGTGCACCGCCCGAAGAGGTTCTCTGGACACTGTGGTCAGGTGGCCGCACGCCCCATGGCTGGCCCAACCGACTGCGCACGGCCGCCCTGCACGGTTCCCTCTCGGCCGGTCACGATCTGGATGCGGTGATGGCCCTGTTCGACGCGGCCGAGCGGCTGGTCGGTCGGTACCCGGGCTTCCTAGGCGTTCGCACCTTCATCGACTCGCTGGCCGACCAGCAGATCCCGGCCGAGGCGGTGGCTGATCGTGGCACCCGGGCCGACGCGGTCCGCGTCCTGACGGCCCACCGGGCCAAGGGCCTGGAGTGGGACGAGGTATGGGTGCTGGGCACGGAGGAGGGGGTGTGGCCGGATCTGCGGGCGCGCGGCTCGACCCTGCGCGCCGAGGAACTCACTCGCACGGGCATCGGCAGCGGCCCACGACCAGCCGACCTGCTGGAGGAGGAGCGACGGCTGTTCTACGTCGCGTGCACCCGGGCCCGTCGCCAACTGCACCTCTCGGCCATCAACGAGCGCGATCAGGGTGGCGAACGGCCAAGCCGTTTCCTCGATGACATCGCCACGGCGTTGTCCCCGGGTGCGGCCTGGGACGAGCCGGGCCGGCCGGCGCACAACGTCTCACTCGACGGTCTCGTCGCCGAACTGCGCATCGCCGCGGTCGACCCGACCGTTTCCGCGCACCTGCGCGCGGCCGCGGTCGAGCGGCTGGCGGTGCTGGCGGC
>CAJAKT010000589.1 GCA_903940375.1 uncultured bacterium
CCCTGCTCGCGCACGTAGATCTCGTCGAGGATGCAGTCGCGGCCACCGGACTCGAGTGACCACGTCCAGGTGATGATGGCGTAGCCCGTCGGCCCGATGCCATCGTCCAGCACCCACACCTGGCCGAGGGAGTCGTCGGCGACCATCGGGGCGAGCGCGGCAGCGACACGATCCTCGTCGTACGCGTGCCGGTCGATCTCGTAGAACTCGCTGATGAGGCTGAGCATCGCCTCGAGGTCAGCTGAATTCGCCCGTCGAGTAGTCATCGCTTGATCAGACCCAGCTGGAGAACCACATGCGCATTCGCCAGGCCTCGTAGGGAATCGACTCGGCGGTCCAGATGGGGTAGAACCACCAGGCCGCTGCAACCATGAGGAAGACGATCGCTGTCACGGCTACGGCGCCATCGCGCCGGCGTCGGGCAGGGGCATCCGTCGGGCCGAGAATCGTCCCGAGCGTCATCGCCACGGCCATCACCAGGAACGGCGTGAAGACCACGGTGTAGAAGGTGAAGATCGTGCGGTCGAGGTAGAGCAGCCACGGCACCCAGCCGGCAGCAATTCCGACGAGGACGGCGCCCGACCGCCAGTCACGACGGCCCAGCCAGCGCCATGCCTGGTGGATGACGGCGAGGATTCCGAACCACCAGATGATGGGATTGCCCAGTGCCGTAACGGCCGACGAGCAGTTGTCGGTCTCGCAGCCGAGGGTGTGGTCCTTGATGCTCTCGTAGTAGAACGACGTCGGTCGGGCCATGAACGGCCACGACAGGGCGTTGCTGCCGTACGGATGGCCGGAGTTCAGTCCGACATGGAAGTTCCATGCTTCAACGTGGTAGTGCCACAGGGATCTGAGGGCGGCGGGGACCCAGGAGTCGGGTTGCGTGGCGGCCCAGTTACGCGACCAGCCGCCGTCGGTCAGCAGCCAGCCCGTCCACGTCGAGACGTAGACCACGGCAGCGATGGCGACCATCGACAGGCCCGTCGCAGGCGCGTCGCGCAGGACGGTCGCTCGCCACGGCCGACGGACACCGATGACACGGCGGGCAGATACATCCCACACCAGTGTCATCAGGATGAAGAAGGCGACGAACCACAGGCCGGACCACTTCACCCCGCAGGCGAGACCGAGGGTCACCGCAGCAGCCCAGCGCCACGGCCGGAAGCCCAGACGCGGCCCCCACGTGGTGCTCAGGCTGGCCAGCCCGTCGCGCGTGACCATGCCGGCGAGGCGCGCACGAGTCCGGTCGCGGTCGATAAGGAGGAGGCCGAAACTCGCGAGCACCCAGAACATCAGAATGATGTCGAGAAGACCGGTGCGGCTCATGACCAGGTGCATGCCCTCAACGGCGAGGAGGAGCCCTGCGAGTGTCCCGACCAGGTCCGACCGGGTGAGCCTTCGGGTGATCCGGGCGACCATGAGGATTGACAGGGTGCCGAGGACGGCCGCGGCGAACCGCCAGCCATATGGAGTTGCGCCGAAGAGGTACTCGCCGAGCGCGATGGTCCACTTGCCCAGCGGCGGGTGGACGACGTACTCGGGTGCGTTGGTGAAGATGTTGAGGGTTCGCCAGTCGCCGTTGGACGACAGGATCAGGTCGTTGGCGCCCTCGACGAGCTTGCGCTCATACCCGAACCTCAGGAGCCCGATCGCGTCCTTCGGGTAGTAGGTCTCGTCGAAGATGAGCGCATGCGGCCGGCCGAGGTCGACGAAGCGCAACAGGCCACCGATGATCGTGACGATGAGCGGCCCGATCCAGCCGATGATCCCCTTGGAGGGCATGGGCACGCGCAGGCGATCCGGCAGTGAGGCCTCATCGCGGCGGGGGGCGACCTCGGCGGGCGACGGGGGAGCAGCGGCCTCGCCGTCGGTCGTCGTGGCACTGGTCACCGGGCAATGTTATTCGCGTGAACCCGAGGAGTGAGCGAAGCGAGCCCCGGAGGGGGCGCGCCATAGACACGAGGTGTCAGGATGGCGGCGTGATCGCCTCACCCGCTGCTGACGGGCGCATCGTGCTTGCGGCAACCCCGCTGGGGAATCCCGGCGATGCCTCGGCTC